>JAAXZI010000119.1 GCA_012719955.1 Phycisphaerae bacterium
GACCTCACGGGCCGGAAAACGGAAGGGCAGCAGGCACAGGGGCACCGCCACGGGGCGAACCACAAACGCCAGCAACAGCGCGATCCCGATCCCCACCCCCGCGATCGGCCAAAGCTGCGACGGATAGACCAGCAGCCCGAACATGCCAAACATCGAAATCTGGCTTAACCAGGCAATGGCGTCATGGACCCGGACCAGCCCGTTGCGGTACGGAATCGGGCTGTTGCCCAGCACCGTGGCCGCCGCGTAGACCGCAAGGTACCCGCTGCCGTTGGCCAGGGTGGCCACCCCAAAGGCCACAAAAGCCAGGGCCAGCGTGAGCACCGGGTAAAAACCTGCCGTGGCCAGCCGGATCCGCCGAAGCAGGCCGCGCGCGGCATATCCCGCGCCCACTCCAACCACCAACCCGATCAGCAACTGGAGCGGGACCCCCAGGATCAACTCCATCCAGCTGACCGATTGGCCGGTCAGCACGCTGATGACCGCCATGGTCAGGATCACCGCCATCGGGTCGTTGATGCCCGATTCCAGTTCCAGCGTCGTGCCCACCCTGCGGATCAGGTGCAGGTTCCCGCCGCGCAGCACGGCGAACACCGCCGCCGCGTCCGTTGAAGAGACGACCGCGCCCAGCAGCAGACTCTCCTCCCAGGACAGCCCCAGCAGATGCGAGCAGACGGCCAGCAGGCCTGCCGTGAGCGCCACCCCCACCGTCGCCAGTATGCCCGCGGGCTTGATACTCTCCTTCACCGCCGCCATGGGCGTGTTCAGCCCGCCGTCCAGCAGGATCAGGATCAGGGCCCCCGTCCCGATCCGGAACGCCAGGCGGTAATCATTGAAGGCCAGCCCTCCAATGCCTTCCGACCCTGCCAGCATTCCCACCATCAGGAACAGCAAGACGACAGGCACGCCCAGCCGTTCGAATCCACGGCTGGAAAGGACGCTGACGATCATCAGCAAGCCCAGGATCGTCAGCAATACGGCTGTTTCATTGATCTCGATCACGCCAACAGGATAGCGAGCACTTTCCCCTGCGCCTATTTCCGGTTAAAGAATGGCCATGCCGCGACTTGCCCAGACTGGAATCATCGCCTGTGACGACAACCTTCGCTTCATGGAAGGCCTGCCGGATGCATGTTGCGACCTGATTTACGCCGATCCGCCGTTCGGCACCGGCAAGCGTCAGACCGGCCGTGACCCGACGCAGCAGTACGCCGACGTGTGGCCGGGCGGGATAGACGGTTACCTCGAATTTCTCAGTCCCCGGCTCGAACATTTCCGCCGGCTGCTCAAGACGACCGGCACGCTTTACCTGCACCTGGACTGGCACACCGTCCACTATGTCAAGGTCTATCTCGACAAGCTGTTCGGATACGAGAACATGCTCAACGAGATCATCTGGTCCTATCGCACCGGGGGTTTGAGCACCCGCTGGTTCGCTCGCAAACACGATACCATTCTGGTCTATGCCCGCCAGGCGGGCCGGCACCGCTTCAATCTGCTGCGCGAGGGCTCCTTCCGAACCGACGGCATGAACGTGGACGAGGACGGCCGACCGTATAAGAACACCCGGGCCGGCCGGCTTTATTTCAACCCGGACGGGCCGGCTATCACCGACGTCTGGGAGATCCCGTTCCTCTCCACAGTCTCGCTGGAGCGCACCGGCTACCCCACTCAGAAGCCCGAGGCCCTTCTCGAACGCATCATCCGGGCCTCCAGCAACCCCGGCGACGTGGTTGCGGATTTCTTCTGCGGCAGCGGCACGACCCTGGCCGTCGCCCAGCGACTTGGACGCCGCTGGATCGGCTGCGACATCTCCGCCGAGGCGGTGGACATCGCCCGTCACCGACTGGCCCGGCTCCAGGGTGGAAAGTACGACCCACAGACCGTCCGCGGACAGGACGGATGAACAGGCTGGTTCAGTGCCGAATGCGGGCGTCGGGCGCCTTTCTGCGGGGATAGGCCTGGTGCCCTTTCCGGTCCATGAGTTTCGCGCTTCGGCTTATGAGGCGGGCAGGATGCCCGCCTGATCCGCCAGGAAACTGATGTACGGGAAACGGCACTGGCGTGGAAGGCCGTCCCGAAAAAAACGGCACCCCTGTTCATCAACGGCTGATCGGACCAATCCCTGGCGCTACGGCACGAATCGCAGTACCGCCAGCAGCGGGAAGTGGTCGGAGGGATACCGTCCGTCGCGGTTGTCGTAGAGAATTTCCGCCCGCAGCACTTTCGTGCCCGGCAGGACCAGGATGTAGTCAATCTTCTCCCCGGTCTTAACTCCCTTGAAACCGTTAAACGTGCCGTAGTTCTCCGCGTCCGGATGCAACAGCCGGAAGGTGTCCACCAGGCGGGTTCGCTCGCTCGGGGCGGGACGGGTAGCCAGGGCCACTCCCGCGTCCTGGCCCTCCCCTGCCGCATCCAGCGGGCCATCTCGCAGATTCGCGGCCCTTCGTTCGCCCTGCCCTCGGTTCCGCTCGCCGCGATCTGATCGCCGGGCCCGGAACCCTGGACCCTCCAAGAGGTATCGAATGGCCGGATTGCTCTCCGCCGCATTGAAATCGCCGGTCACGACCACCGGGGCTGTCGGCACCTTTCGTTCGGCTATCCGGCGGGCGATCAGCTCCACCCCCCGCTCCCGCGCCGGCTGCGACTGATGATCAAGATGGGTGTTGTACGCGTAGAATTCGCGGCCGGTGACCCGGTCCTCAAACCGGGCCCACGTGCAAACACGCGGCAGCTTATTGCCCCAGGTCTTCGACCCGGGTATTTCCGGCGTGTCCGAAAGCCAGAACGTCCCCGACTCCACCGGCTGGAGTCGGTCGCTGCGATACAAAATGGCCGAATACTCGCCTTTTTCTTTCCCGTCATCGCGAGCCGCGCCCAGTTCCGCATAGCCGGGCACCGCCGCGCGGATCTCGTCAAGCTGGAAGCGCAGCGGCTCCTGCAGGCCCAGCACGTCCGGCGCATGCCGGCGGATCACGTCAAACAGAAGCTCCCGCCGCAGCTCCCACCGGTTCTCCCCGTCGCCGGCCGTCCCATACCGGACGTTGAAACTCATGACCCGCACGTTGCGCGCGTCATCCGCCGGCGAGGTGGCCGGCTGTGAAAGAAAACCGCCTGAGAGGATCAGGCCCGTCGTAAGCAGGTTCAGTAACATAGTGACGCCAGAATACCGCCCTCCGCAAACACTTCAAGCCCCCCGCCTTCGCACGCGTCTGGCACAGGATATGGTGAAGGCGCCGCAGGCGCATCAGGGGGGGGCGGGCATCCTGCCCGCCTCAAAGGCATACAAGATGCACGCCCTCCGGGGCCCTGTGCCACCCCGCCACAAAGAATTGCCACCCCCCTGCTCATGCGGTTTCCGCCCCCCTCGGGCCGGTCAAGACCGGGACTGCCCGACACACCGCGAATGGGCTATACCATCAGCGACGTCGGCGGCTCATACGGTTTGAACACCCCTGCGGCGTACTGCCGGGCCAGCTCGATATACCCATGTACCACTCGATGAACATAGGCCCGCTCTTCCTCGCGGATCGGCCGTACGATCTTCCCCGGCACGCCCATCACCACCGATCCGTCCGGCACAATCGTCCCCGGGGCCAGCACCGCCCCCGCCGCGATGATGCAGTCCTCGCCGATCTCGCAGTCGTCCAGCACCGTGGCCCCAATACCGATCAGCGTCCGCGACCCCACCTGCTTGCAGTGCACGACGGCCCTGTGCCCAATCGCCACCTCGCTGGCGATCTCCAGCGTCACCCCGTGCTTGCAGTGCAGCACCGCGGAATCCTGCACGTTCACCCGGTCCCCCAGCCGGATCGGGGCCACATCGCCCCGGATCACGCAGTGGTGCCACACGTTGCAATCCTCGCCGAACACAACATCACCGCCGACCACCGCCGACCGAGCCATCCACACAGGCCCAACGCGAATTATCTCGTACATACCCAACCTCAGCACGCAACCGCGCGCCCCGCTCGGAAGAAATCATTAACCGCAGAGACACAAAGCCCGCAGAGAACTCATTATTCTTCTATTCACATCCTGCCGTCCTTGGCGTCCTGGCGGTTCAATTCCCGGCCAGTTCCCTCGCCGCCGCCACAAATGCTTCCGCCCGCTCCGGATCGACGGGGTTTTGCCACTCGCCATCGAACTTGCAGAACGACCCCACAATGAATACGTCCGCCGCCTCCCAGTACTTGTCCAGATTCTCCGGGGTGAGCCCCGATCCCACCGCCACCGGCAGCTCCACCGCCGCGCGCACTTCGCACACGTCGTTCGGCCCCGCCGCCCGCCCCGTGGCCGTACCCGTCACGATCACCCCATCGGCCCCGAAAAAGTGCGCCGCCCGGGCCGTCTCCGCGAGGTCCACGTCGGACGTGATGGCATGGCAGGAGTGCTTCTTCTTGATGTCCGCGAAGATGCGGACGTGCTCGGCTCCGATCTCCCGGCGGTAACGCAGCAGCCGGGGCGCGTCGGCCTCGGGCATAAGCCCCTCGTCGGCTACGTGGGCGAACACGAAGTTCTCCGCCCGGATGAAGCCGGCCCCCGCCATGGCGGCCACCGCCAGCGCCTCGCGATTGGCCCCGGCCAGGATCTGAACGCCCAGCGGCTTGTCCACCGCGCGCCGCACGGCGTCCACCACCGCCGCCATGGCCGACACGATCTCCGGCCCTACGCCCTGCCGCAGGTACGGCCGGTCGTGCATGTTCTCCAGCATGATGGCATCAAACCCGGCATCGGCCAGGAGCCTCGCCTCCGCCACCGCCTGTTCGATGATCCGCTCCACGGGGCAGGCCGCATAGGGCGTCCCCGGCAAGGCCGCCACGTGGACCATTCCCACCAGCGCCTTGTCGGTTCCAAACAACTCTTCAACAGGAGATCCGCATTCCATGAGAGACAGCATATCCCCCGCCGCCGGAGAATCCAGCATACCCCGCCTCGCCGTGCGGCCTCTGTCGCTGGATGACACGACCGCGCAATCCTGCGACACGCCCCGGAGCGTACCGCCGGCTCACTCTTGCTGGGGAATGGCAAAGAAGAACGTGGCCCCCTGGCCCGGTTGAGATTCGACCCAGATCCGGCCACCATGCCGCTCAACGATTCGCTTGCAGGTGGCCAGCCCGATGCCCGCTCCGCTGTAACCGGACGTGTCGTCGTGCAGGCGACGGAATATCTCGAACACTTTCGGAAAATCCTCGGGGGCAATGCCAATCCCGTTGTCGCGAACGGAGAAGACCCACTCGCCGGCTCCGGCCGTGGCCGACACGTGTATGCGGGGCGGATCCTGGCCGTGGTACTTGAGCCCGTTTTCGATCAGATTCTGGAACAGTTGGGCCATGAGGGCAGCATCAGCGCAGATCGTCGGCAATGGATCGTGAGTGACTTCGGCACGATTGGCCTCCAGGACGACCTTGAGCCCGACAAGCACCTTTTGCAGAACCTGCTCGCAATCGCACGGCCCCACCTTCAGTTCGCCGGAGCCCGCGCGGGCGTAAGACAACAGGCTGTTGATCAGCTCATTCAGGTGCTCGACACTGTCGCGGATGGTTTGGATCAGCTCCCGGCTCTCAGGGTCGAGCGCGGCCGGACTTTCCTCCAGCAGCCGGGCGCAACCAGCCAGCGTCACCAGGGGCGAACGCAGATCGTGAGACACGATGCCGGCGAAATTCTCCAGCTCTTCGTTGGAGCGGGCCAGTTCCCGGGCCTGCTGCTCCAGTTCCTGAGCCTGACGCGCCAGGGCCTCCTCGGCGGCCTTGCGATCACTGATGTCGTGGACGATGCCAGTGAAGATTCGCCGGTCGCCGATCCGCGTTTCACTGACGGCCAGGTACAGAGGAATCACCTTTCCATCTTTGCGCAGGCCGACGACTTCCCGGCCGATACCGATGATCTTGGCATGGCCGGTACGCAAAAAGTTCTTCACGTAGTTGTCATGCTCACTGCGATACGGCT
The DNA here is from genome assembly GCA_012719955.1 of Phycisphaerae bacterium. Lineage (GTDB taxonomy): Bacteria > Planctomycetota > Phycisphaerae > UBA1845 > PWPN01 > JAAXZI01. Next base: position 5,950 of record JAAXZI010000119.1, read on the forward strand.
CAGGCATGAGGATGCCGACGTTGTGGCCAATAAGCTCATCGGCGGAATAGCCGAAGATGCGCTCGACGGCCGGGTTGACCGTGCGGATGATCCCATCTGCGTCAATCGTGATGATCCCGTCAGCGGCCGTCTCAACCACGGCCCGGAGCCGGCTTTCGCTGTCACGGAGAGCCTCTTCAGCCTGTCGGCGATCGGTAACATCCAGGCACACGCCGACCATGCGCTCAGGCTGACCGTTGGGGCCCGCCACCAGCCGACCGCGGGCTTCGAGCCAGGCTATCCGGCCATCCGGCCGGATGATGCGATATTCCCCCCGGTATTCGGTCCGCTCGCGTATGGCCTGCTGGATATGATCGAGTACCCTGTCGCGATCTTCGGGATGAATACCGCGCAGGTAAGCCTCGATAGTGCTGGCGAAGGCGCCCCGCTCCAAGCCATGGATCCGTTCCAGCGTTGGAGACCACGTGATCCGACCGGTGTCAAGACGCCACTCCCAGATGCCCAGCCGGCCCGCCTCCATGGCCATTTCCAGGCATTCCCGGCTTTCGCAAAGAGCATTCTGAGCGGCGTTGAGCTCGTCTGGCTTGCGGTGATGCATGCGTGTCCTTACCCGAACGAGACCGTCTGTCAGCGTGCGTCCCAAAACCCTGAAAAACCACCAGCCACAGGCTGGAGCCGCGCGGGCTTCAGAAGGCACAGCAGAGGCAAGCGTCGTATCAGACCCATCCGCTCCTCATCACGATTAAAGTCCAGACCCGCAATGGAAGCTCAGAGTTCATCCGTGGGATCCGACCCTTCATCCCACGGCTCAGCGGATATTCTTTATTTTAGCACCTGGGAGCCTGCCGGCGCGGAAAGAGTTCTGGCATCGGCCCCATCCGGTCGGTATAGTCGCCGACATGAGCACAAGCAATCGAATTGATGACGCACTTTCGTCACTTGCGGCAGCAGGCAAAAAAGGGTTGTTGCCCTATGTTACGGCCGGCCTGCCGGACCTGAACACTACCGAGCGCATCCTGGAGGCCCTGGCCGCCGAGGGAGTGACGGCTGTTGAATTGGGCTTCCCGTACTCCGACTCCATCGCGGACGGCCCGGTGATCCAGAACTCCTTCACCCGCACGCTGGAACGGGGCATTCGCGTCCGGAACATTCTCGCGATGGTGGCACGGTTCAGGAAACGCTGCGAGCTACCCCTCCTCGGGATGCTCTCGTTCTCGATCGTCCACCGGATCGGCCAGGAGCGTTTTATCGGGATGTGCCGGGACGCGGGTATCGATGGGCTGATCCTGCCGGACCTCTCGTTCGAAGAGGCCCCGCAGACCGCGCGAATGGTTCAGTCAGCCGGGCTACGGCTGCCGATGCTGGTATCCCCGGCCTCGCCGCCCGAGCGGCGTCGGCAGATCGCCACCCTCTCCAGCGGTTTTGTCTATTACATGTCCGTGACCGGTATCACCGGCGAGCGCAGAGAGTTGCCCCCGGACCTGGTCACCAACGTGCGCGAACTGAGGCAGACCAGCGGTCGGCCGGTGATCGTTGGATTCGGGATCAGCACGGCGGAGCACGTTCGGCTGGTCTGCTCGGTGGCGGACGGAGCCATCATCGGCAGCGCCCTGGTGCGGCGCATCATGCAGGCCGAGGATGCCGGACAGGGACCGGACGCCATCGTCCAGACGGCGGTCGAAGCCGTCCGGGCGTGGATGGGCGGATTGCAGCCGTAAGCCTCCCAACAGGCGAGGTCAGCAGCGCGCGGATGGCACGTCCGCGGCCACGGGACCGGGGCCGGCCGCTCACCTGGCCTGAACCTGCGGTCCGACGGACTCCTCGGCGGGTCTCGAAGTGACCGGAGCGATCTTGCTCAAGTCCTCGCGAATCTTCTCGCCGTCACCCACCACGACGACCAGCAGCCGATCGGGCGCGAGCACGCGGCGGGCGGTTGCCACCGTCCGCGCCGGATCTCGAACCTGATCCACCGCGCGCAGGTAATCGGAGTACCAATTCTCGGGCAACCCCCAGACGATCAGGTCCCAGTAGCGGGCGGCGATCTGCGCGGGCGTCTCCATCGCCATCTGGAAGTGGCCGATCAGGGAGTCGCGCGCCTGCCGCAGTTCGTCGGGTTTGATGGGCTCGGCGGCCAGCTTTTCAACTTCGCCCCAGGCCGCCTTGATCGCGTCAGCCGTGCGGTCGGTGCGTGTGAAGGTCGAGATGAATAGCGCGGCCGCATCGGTATCCACGTTAAAGTAGCCGCGGGCGCCATAGGTGAGACCCATCTCAATGCGCAGCACGCGGTTCAGGCGAGCGCCGAAAGCTTCGCCGAAGGTCTGGCTGAGCAGACGCACCACGGGATAATCCGGGTCCTTGCGCGAGACGGGCACGATCTGGCCCATGCGGATCTGGCTCTGCACCGCGCCAGGACGGTCCACGACCACAATCTGCCGCGAAGTAGCCGGCGGCGGGTCATCGGTGATGTTGGCCTCGGCTTTCGCCGTCCAATCGCCGAAGTGCTTCTCAGCAAGCTGGAACGCCGCCTCGGGAGTGATGTCGCCGGTGATGATGAGCGTGGCGATGTTGGGACCGTAATGCCGCTGGTGGAACTCGCGGACCGCGGCAGGCGTGATGGCCTGGAGCGTCTTCGAGGTACCCTGCGTCTGGCGGCCCAGGTAGTTTTCGCCGTAGAGAACCTGGGCGAAGGTTCGGGAGGCAATGGTGGACGGGTCCTGCTCGTTGATCTTTTCGCGTGCGATGGCTCGGGCCACATACTCGCTCACCTCGGCCTCGGGGAAGGTCGGCTCGCGCACCACTTCCGCCAGCGTCTCAACGGCCAGGTCGGCGTCCTTGCTGAGGGCCCAGATCTGGATGCGGGAATCCTCGTGATCGACGGATTCGTTCAATGACATACCATGGAAATCTATCCGCTTGGCCAGCTCGTCGCCGGTGTGGCGTTTGGTGCCGCGGCGGAGTGTACCGGCAGTCACGGAGGCCAGGCCGGCCAGGTCGTCGGGATCATTCCGGGCGGCGGAAAGCAGGTTGAATGAGGCGGTGACGGCCGGCACGGATCGCTCGCTCAGGACCAGGACGCGCAGACCGTTGTCGAGCGTCTTGACTACCGGGGGCGGCAGGTCCACAGGTTTGGGCGAGGCGGCCTTGGGCATGTCCTCCGGCTCGGGCAGGTCGGCCAGCGTCTCAGTCTGGGCCCCCTTGTCCTCGGCCTCTTCGGGCGGCGGCGGGTTGGGGTCCGGCCGGATGATCACCGCAATACGGCGGGTCTCCTTCAGCACCTCGCGGGCGACCGCGAGCACCTCTTCGGCGGTTACCGTTCGCTTGCGGGCCAGGTCGGTCATGACCCGGTTGGGGTCGCCCAGGATGACCGTGGCGTAACCGAGTTGGTCGGCCTTGCCGCGCACGGTTTCGCTGGTGCGCACGTACTCAGCGACGGCCTGGTTCCTGGCTTTTTCCAGTTCGTCGGGTTCGATGCCCTCGTCGAGCAACCGCTTCACCTCGTCGAGCAGCGCCTGCTCGCCCTGCTCAACGCTGACGCCGGGGCGAAGGACGGCCTGAAGCACGAACAGGCCGGCTTGCTCAAGCAGGCTGTCGTAGCTGGAGGCGCTGACCGCGATTTTCTTCTCCAGGACGAGGTGACGATAGAAGCGACTGCTTTGACCCGAAGAAAGGATCCGCCGGAGAATGTCCAGGGGAATGGCCTCGGGGGCCTTGGCGGACGGCGCCGGATAGGCCAAGACAACCATCGGCGAGGGAGCGCGATCGGTGATCTCCACCCGGCGCGGCTGGTCGATCACCGGCTCTTGAACAGCAGGCCGCGGCGGATCAGGCCGGCGGGGGATGGACTCGAAATACTTGCGGGCCTTGGCCAGGACGTCCTCGTGTTTGACGTCCCCGACTACGACCAGCGTCGCGTTGTTGGGCACGTAGAAGGTCTGGAAAAAGGTGCGAAGTTCATCGGTGGTGGCGGCGTTGAGATGGGCGAGATTGCCGATGGGCGTCCAGCGATAGGACATGGCCGTGAAGGCGGCGCGGTAGAGCGTTTCATAGAGCCTGCCGTAGGGGCGGTTGAGGTAGCGCATGCGCCGCTCCTCCTTGACCACCTCTCGCTCGGCGGCGAAGTACTCCTCGTTGATCTTGAGGTTGGCCAAACGCTCGGCTTCCAGCCACATGGCCAGGTCAAGCTGGGAGGCCGGCACCGTTTCCCAGTAGACGGTCATGTCGAAGGAGGTGTATCCGTTGACCTCCGCGCCCACGCGCTGGAGGTACTTGAAATGGTCCTGGGGGCCGATGCGGTCGGTGCCGCGAAACATCATGTGTTCGAACATGTGGGCGAACCCCTGGCGCTCGGGGTTTTCGTCCTTGCTGCCCACGTGAAACCAGATCTGCAGGCTGACCAGCGGCGTGCGGTGGTCCTCCAGGGTAATGACGCGCATGCCGTTGGCGAGCGTGTCATCATGGAACGGCCAGGCCAAAGGCTCAGCCGCGGCGGCAAGGGAGGCCCCGACAAACGCGTGGCTGACGACGATTTGTTTCATTGTGATTCTGTTCATGTCAAAAGTTCTAATCGGCTCCAGGTTAACAGACCCAAACGACGCTATGACCCGATGCTGTGACCAGCAGTGTGCGCCACGGCTCTTGAGCCGTGCGGAACATCCGCATGGTCCCACCACAAAACAAGAGCGGTAGCCCACCCGTCGGGTTCATGGTTGTCTCCCCACCGCGTACGGCCATTTAGAGGACTATGGTAGCCCTTGCAGCGAAGGTCAAGCAACCGCTGTGATTCCGTTCATCTCAGCCATTCGGCGAGCCGGGGTGCGAAGTAGGTGAGGATCAGATCCGCGCCGGCCCGGGCGATGGCCGTGGTCGCCTCCAACACGGCTCCCTTCTCGTCCAGCCATCCGTTGGCGGCCGCGGCTTTGATCATCGAATATTCGCCGCTCACATGGTAGGCGGCGGTGGGCAGGCCGAACCGCTCCTTGACCCGCCAGATGATATCCAGGTAGTTGATCGCGGGCTTGACCATGACCAGGTCTGCACCTTCCTCGATGTCGGCGGCAACCTCGCGGAGGGCCTCGTCGCCATTTGCCGGATCCATCTGGTAAGAGCGACGATCGCCAAACTTCGGCGGCGACTCGGCCGCCTCGCGGAACGGGCCGTAGTAACTGCTCGCGTACTTCGCTGCGTAGGCCATGATCGGCAGGTGGGCGAAGCCGGCCTCGTCCAGGCCGGAACGAATCGCGCCGACGCGCCCGTCCATCATGTCCGAGGGGGCAACCATGTCCGCCCCGGCCCGGGCGTGGGAGACGGCCTCCTTGACCAGCAGCGGAAGCGTGGCATCATTGTCCACGTCGCGCCGACCGTCCCGCTCGACGATCACGCCGCAATGGCCGTGATCGGTGTATTCGCACAGGCACACGTCGGTAATGACGAACAGGTCCGGACAGGCCCGCTTGATGGCCTCGCAAGCCCGCTGAACGATCCCATGCTCGGCGTAAGCCTCCGACCCCACGGCATCCTTGCTCTCCGGGATTCCAAAAAGAAGGACGGCGGAAATTCCCAAATCCTGTACTCGCCGGCATTCCTCGACCAGGGTATCAACGGAAAGTTGGTACTGGCCGGGCATGGAACCGATCGGCTGACGGACGCCCGAACCCGGGCGGACAAAGAGCGGATAGATCAACTGATCAACGGACAGGCGGGTTTCACGAACCATTCGCCGCAAAACCGGATGTGAACGCAAACGCCGCAGCCGAAGCTGAGGAAACCCCATGGCTGTCACTCCCAAACATAAGACCGCAAATCAACGCAGGTGAACTTTCTAAGCATGAGCAAGCGGAATTATCTGCCGAGGCCGTGCCAGATGACCAGGATAATGGCGATCAGGAGGGCCACGATCGACGGCCACAGCCAGGTCCGCGATCTCTCGGCGGCCGGACTGTCATCGGTGAACCATTCACCGCACGCAGGACACTTCGGCGCAGCCCAGTGAACCGCCCGGCCACAGGCGGGGCAACGCTTGTCCTCGTCATCATCGTCCTCATCCCGGTTGAGTTCTTCGATGTCCTCCGGCCGGGGGTCGTCTCGATCATCGTAGTCATAGCGGCTCATGAAGCTACTCCGGGCGGACGGATTTACGTCAAACGCGGGAGCAGGCCTCCCCCAGCGCGCACCACCGGCCGGAATGCCGGTCACAACGGGACCGAGGCGGCCTGGGGCCGGGCTGCTCTTACTTGGGTGTCGCCACCTGCTCGGCGGAGATCCGGAAGGCGAGTTGCTCGAGGTGGACGGCCAGATCCACGGTGGCCAAGGCGACCCGCTCCGGCACGATCAGCGACGCGGGGGCAAAATTCAAAATGCCCTTGATGCCGGCCGCCACGAGCTGGTCGGCGGTTGCCTGGGCCACCTCGGCCGGCACCGCCAGCACGCCGATCTGGATCTCGCGTTCTACGACAACAGCCGGCAACTGCTCAATCGGCAGGATTTCGAGGCTGCCGCCGATGCCGATGCGGGAGCCGATCTTGGCCGGGTCGCTGTCAAAAACCGCCACGACCTGGAAACCCTTTTTGGAGAACCCGCGATAGCTCAGCAGAGCACTGCCCAGGTGGCCGGCGCCCACCAGCAGGACGTTCCAAGTGCGGTCAGTACCCAGGATGCACCGCAGGCGGGAAATCAGCTCATCCACGCGATAGCCGATCCCCGGGTGCCCGAACTGGCCAAAATAGGCCAGATCCTTGCGGACTTGCGCGTCAGTCAGGTTGAGGACTTCGCCAAGCTGTTTACTGGAGACGGTATCCCGGCCCCTGCGAAGAAGCCCTTCCAATTCGCGCAGATAGAGGCTAAGCCGTCGGACGGCTGGTTCGGGCACAGAGTCTGCCCGAACTGCCGGTGAGGGCGGCTGCGGCGACTGGGGGCCTGAATCCGGTGTTTCATCCACACCCATACTCACGAATGTACAAGCTCACCGAGCAATTCGTCAAGCGGGCGGCAGCATTCCGGTTGAAAACATAAGCCCTTGCTAAACCGAGTTTTGTTTTATCGGGCAGTGCTTGACAGTAATCCTCCGCCCTGCTACTTTTCCGGAGCGACGGCCCTGACTTCCCGGCGCAGAGGCGATCCGGAGTGCAGGAAAAGCCGTAATCAAGAATAGGGAATGGATACCCCGATCGCCCACTTGCGGTCGTGGGATTCCTGCCAGAACCAGACCCTCCAGCAACTTTGGGATTCGCGCGTGAACAGGCCTGACTCGCACAACACAGTGGTTCGTCAGTCAACCAAGAGAACGATCATCCCCAGGAAAGCCGCATCGGTGACCCTTCTGGCGGCAGTGCTGCTGAGCGGCACGGCCGGTCTGGCTCAAGAGGCGGCCCCCGCCGACACCATCGAGCCCAAATGGGACGTCATCCGCAAGGCGGCACTGAATCCTCTCGATCGGCAGACCGTTTCCAAGTGGATGGCCAACCAGATCAACCAGATGGCGACCTCGTCCGATCCGACCGCAATCGGCGTGGATTTCTACAAAAAGATAACCACCCACTCACGCGAGGGCGTGCCGGCATTTAAGGAGGCCCTGGCCCAGATCATGACCGAGGCGTTCACAGCCCGTTACCAGCAGGGCAGCGAAGGCAACCGCATCCAGCCGATGGCCTCGGTCTTCGTCCTGATGAGCTTGCGCGAGACCGGCCCCCCGGCTGCCGCCCTGCCCGCTTTCCGTGCCGTGTTGACCGACCCCGCACCGGCGGTTCGCTGCCAGGGTATGATCGGGCTGAACGCACTTCGCAGCTCCGTGACCGGCGCGAACCGGCAGGCTTTGGCCCAGGACATCCAGAAGGCCGCCGCCAATGAGACGTACCCCGTGGTCTTGGGCAGGATTTACGAATTTTTCCAGTTTGCCGGCGATAACCCTTCTCCACCGCTGGACTTGCAGGCTTCTTCGAGGATTCTGCGGGAGCTCCTGGATGCCCGGCTGAGCCGTCTTGAAAAGCAAGGCGGATGGCCCGTGCCGGCTGACGCGGAGGCCGTGGTCTGGCTGCTGAGCAAAGCCCAGACCGCCCCGTTGAACAGCGCCGCCAATCAGACCCACATTGCCCGGCTGGCGGGTCGGCTGCTGGCCGATGCCGGCCACGCCTGGGCGGAATTGAAGCCCCCTCAGCACATCAAGCGCGAGCTGGAGCGGATCGTGCTGATGGTGGAGCCGCCCTTGGGCAACCTGTGCAAGGCGAAGGCGCCGAACGCGGCACTGCCGAGCCCCAGCCTGTCCGATACGGTTTTGTCGACTGCCGGCCCACAGGCCAGGGTCAGCGAGATCATTGCCAAGTGGATCGGCTCGGGCCAGACCAAGGGCGTGCTGAACGAGGCGTTTAACTTGCCGGTGGGGCTGGGCATCCAACGGCCGGCATCGACGACCACCACACCGGCATCGTAAGCAGAATCAGCGTAGAATTACGGGGGGGTGGTCAGCCACCCCGATGCGGGAGTCGCCAGGCATGCCGTTGCCGATGGTCGCCATCGTGGGCCGCCCGAATGTGGGCAAGAGTTCGCTGCTGAACATGCTGGCGGGCCGGCGGATCAGCATTGTCGATCCGACCGCCGGCGTGACCCGCGACCGCATCCAGACCGTCGTGGAACACGAGGGCGTCTACTTCGAGCTGGTCGACACCGGCGGATACGGGATCGTCGATCGCGACGATTTGGGCGATCACGTCGAGCGGCAGATCCGCTACGCCGTCTCCGAGGCGGCGCTGATCCTGTTCGTGGTGGACGCGCGTGAAGGGCTCACCGCGCTCGACCAGGCCGTGGCCGAGTGGCTCCGCACCAGCAACAAGCCCACCATCCTGCTGGCCAACAAGGCCGACGCACCCAACACCCTGATCGACGTCGGCGATTTCCACCGCCTGGGGGTCGGCGATCTGATGCTGGTCTCGGCCCTGCATCGCCGGGGCGAAGACGAACTCAAGGAGCGCATCGTCGAGCACATCCGCCCGCTGGCCGAGGGTCAGGCGCCCGAAGATCCCGTCATGAAGATCGCCCTGGTGGGTCGGCGCAACGTAGGCAAGAGCACCTTCATCAACGCGCTGGCCGGCCAGGAACGGGTCATCGTCTCCGAGATTCCCGGAACCACGCGCGACGCGGTTGACGTCCGTTTCGAACGCGACGGGCGGACCTATCTCGCCATCGACACCGCGGGGGTGCGCAAGAAAAACAAGCTCGCCGACGATATCGAGTATTACGGCTTTCACCGGGCCGAGCTGTCCATCCGCCGGGCGGACGTCATCCTCTTCCTGATCGACGCGACCAGTGAAGTCGGCCAGGTGGACAAGCGGCTGGCCGGCTACATCGCCGAGCAATACAAGCCCTGCATCCTGGTGGTCAACAAGTGGGATCTGGCGAAGGGACGAGCCACCAGCGACGATTATGGCGAGTATCTGCTGAAGACCCTGCCCGGCCTGGATTACGCGCCGGTGGCGTTCACCACCGCCAACCAGGGGCGGAACGTCCAGGCGGTCATCGATCTGGCCAGCTCGCTCTTCAAGCAGTCCCGCACGCGGGTCACCACGGCCGAACTGAATGCCGCCATCGAAACCGCCACCAGCGAGAACGTGCCCAAGCCCAAGCACGGCGTCGGCAAGCTGAAGATCTATTATGGCACGCAGGTGGCGGTCGAACCGCCGACCATCGTCCTCTTTGTCAACGACCCGACGCGCGTGAGCCAAACCTACGAGCGATTCCTGACGCGCCGTCTGCACGAACTGCTGCCTTACCCGGAGGTGCCGATCCGGATCATGTATCGCGGCCGCCGGGTGGGCGAGCCCACTGCTGATCGGCCCGGCCAGGGGAAGGCCCGGCCTGAATCAAGTCCGCGCAAACGCAAACCGGCCCAACCCCGGCGTGCGAGCCAAAGCACGAAGACCGGGAAAAAAGAGGCCCGTCGGAGGTGATTCATGATCCAGCTCCAGTGTGAGAACTGCGGGAAGTACGTGAAGGCGCCCCAGGAGGCGGCCGGCAAGCAGGCCAAATGCCCCGGCTGCGGGCACAACATCTACATCCCCCACCCGGACGAGGTGGAGGAGCTCCCGCTGGCCCCGGAGGACACCGAGGAGCTGCGCCGCGAGGCCGCCCTGCAGGAGGAACGTCGCCGGCTGGATCGTATCCTGGCCCGTGAAGAGCGAGTCCCCGCCGAGGGGGCCAACCCCACGCGCTCAAGCGGCCTTCGCGAGCCGGCGGGCGGTGCGGGCACCCGTATTCCGGCATCAGTACCGTCCGGATCCGGCCAGATGGTTGAGGATGCGGTCATTGAGTATCTGGGCGCGATGCGCGATGCGGATTTCGATCGCGCCGAGCAGGTGCTCGACATTCTGCGCCGCAACCGCGCCGAGGCCCGCCAGATCGTGGATCGCCTGGCCGTCGATCAGATCCCCCCGCCGTCCATGACGCGCGTCCCCGCCCCGGTGTACCAGGGATTTCTGCGAAACCTCCGCGCGCAGTTGTGACCCGCGCCGTGCGCCACAACGCTTTTCAGTTTTTGCCGGGCTATTTCCGCCTTGCGCCTCACCCCTTACCCCTCGTCCCTCGCCCCTCGTCCCTCGCCCCTATGGCAATACGCGGTCCGTGTCGCTTCCGGCCAATCGCCGCCCCGTCACCACTCCCGCGATGAGCATGATCACGAAAATCACAACGAAGAGGAAAAACAGGAACTTGGCGATGCCGGCCAGGCCGGACGCGAGCCCGCCAAAGCCGAGCAGCGCGGCGACCAACGCGAGCACCGCGAAAATGGCTGCCCATTTGAGCATTTAAATATCTCCCGAAAGCCGAGCCCCACAGAGAACAGGCCGCTGCTCCGCCCCTCATGGGTATTCTAGAAACCGAGCCCAACCATTTTCTACAGGACCGCGACGTTCATCGCGCCGTCAATGAAGCAGCCCATGCGGGAAACGGAGCGCATGAAAGCGGAATGAGGAGCTCTTCCGGTCCAGGAGGATCGCGCCTCAGCCTATGAGGCGGGCAAGATGTCCGTCCCCCACTCCCGGCGGGCAGGATGCCCGCCC
>JAAXZI010000120.1 GCA_012719955.1 Phycisphaerae bacterium
CTTGTCCCCTTGTCCCCGTGTCTCCGTGTCTCCGTGTCACCCTATCCCTCATCTCTCATACTCTCCATCTCTCACACTTCCCCTTCCCAGCACTCCGTGCCCTGATGAGGCGGGCAGGATGCCCGCCCCCCGACAGCGGCGTCCGCGACAGATTCGATTCAGTCAGGTGGAAGCAGGAGTGGAGCTACCGCAGCCCCCCCGCATCCACGTAATCGCGGTCATTCATTCTGAGCCGTATAGGCGTACAGCTCACGTTCCAGCAGACGCCAGGCCGCTATGGGAACCCCCTCTTCCGGGGCCGGGCCCTCCAGCGCTCTCAGGACCGGCCCCACCTCCTCAATACCGTGGCGCTCGCGCAACCCGCCCAGGACGTAATGGGACCGCTTGCGCAGCCACAGCGAATCGCTCCGCTCCATCAGGGCCTCCAGCAAGGGGCGCAAAGCGTCCCGCCCCACGGCGACCAGCGCCTCGCCGGCCACCCAGCGGACGTCATGGTCGTCATCCTCCAGGGCCCGGACCAATGCGGCCGCCGACCTGGGATCGGCAATTTCGGCCAGCGTCTTGGCCGCCTCCCAACGCTCCAGGCGGACAGGACTCGAAAGCATCCGCACCAGCATAGGCACGGCAGGACCATTCACGACTACGAGCTTCCTTCTGGCCCGCAGGCGCTCGGCGGGATGGGTGTCGCCCAGGGTAGCCAGCAGCGGCCGAAGAGAATCCAGCTCTTCATCGCTCGATGATTTCATTTGAGTATCTCCCTCTGTGTGACCGGATCGACCCTGCACACAACACGGCAGACCGCCAGTCACGAGAATTCACCCCCGGTCAGGAAGAGCGGTTCAGGCATTGGGAGATGATTCACATCCTGGCACCTTCTCAAATTCCCGCTGCCTTGAGCCGGCCGCACCAAGGCGATGCCGGCCCGAACCATGATTCCACTGCCGCTCAGCCAGCCAGAACCCCGCGGCCAGCTCTCCCATTGCCAGCAGGCGTGTCAATCGCGGCCGTTGAATGAAGAAATCGATCATCTTTTGCCAGATCGGCGGCCCCTGGCGCCAGAGCAGACAATGCTCCCGTGGAGCCATCGTCCCCAGCACTCCGTCGCCAACCATCAGCATGCCGAACAGTTCTTTGAGTCTGCCAGTCATGATTAGGCCCCCCACAGATCTCGCCGCTTTGTCGACCCCTGAATGATGTCATGTTCCCGGTCGAGGAATTCTCCCACAATGCGGACTTCGTCGTTCGGAAGAACCACGCGGCGCCTCTATTTGTATTTTAGGTACATTTTACTCCGGAATGTCCCGACTGGTTGGGCGTTTCTCCGCGGTCTATAGTGGTGTTGTTGAGAAAGGAGCGGAGTTGGTCATGGCAGGTCAGAATGAACCATCACAGCGGCACGACGATATCTCCATCCCTCCTGAATTCACCGAGCTGATCGAGCTGCGGTCCACGGCGATAGCTCGCAAGCTGGGATATCCCGGGAGGGCCCGGTTCGTCATCTTCGGCTATGCCGAAAGAGGCGGAGAGGTATTCTGGAAAGATGGTCAAACCAGCGGCTTTGGCCTGGGCCATTGGCAATTTCTCCTGGAGAAGATCGAGCCGCTGGCCAGCCGGTATGGGGCCGAGCTCGGCGGTGAAGGCAAGACGGCCACTCACGTCCTGGTGGTGGATCGGGTGCGAAGGCTGACCTACGTGACCTGCCGGGACTGTGCGGCATCGTTTCTGGCCCGAATTCACGGCCGGCCTCTGCCCGCACGCAAGTGCCTGTGCGACAGTGGAGCACAGGCCGGCCCGGCCTTGCGGGAGAGAGGATGAGCACCGCGCTCCTGGCAACAGGTGGCTGCGTCCGGCTGCCGGACGGCCGTCTTGGCCGTGTGCGGACGGTTCGGGGGGAGGGCGTTCGCGTGCGCGTCCGCCGCCTTGCCGGCAACACCCATCAATTCCTGGAGTTTCCGCGCTTGCCGGAGCATCATTCCTTGTAGGTCTGCACCCGCCCCCACAGGCTCTTGGTGCCCCAGATCCCCGCGCGCAGGCACTGGAGCTGGACGATCTGGCTGTGATCGACGAACAGGTTGACCTCCGGGCCGTAATTCTTGACGTACCAGGCGAATACCTCCGGATCGGCGGCCTCGAACATGACCTTCTCCAGCCCCAGCGCATCCGCGATCCGGGCCGGCACGTCCGTGCGCCACACTTTGACGTTCTCGGTAATGCCCTCCGACTCGATCATGATCATGTAGGCGCCGGCTTCGAGAAAGCGCCGGGCCAGGCTGATGGCCCGCGCGGGGTCGGAAGTCCCCTCCATCTCCAGTTCCACCGCCGTCGTCGCGCCCCCGGCCCCGAACTGAATGCCGACCTCGGGCTTGGGCTTGAGCCCAGCCCGCTGGACCTTCTCGATCAGCCGGAGCCAGTCGTCGGCGGGAAGGGTGATAAACCCGCTGGAGATCTCGATGATGTCGAAACCCAGTTCCCTGCATTCCTGGATGTACTGCTCCACGGCCGCCGGACCTTGCGTCAGCACGTACTCGATGAAGCCTCCGGTCGAGACCAGCACCTCGTGCCGATGACAGAGGTCGATGAGTTCCCGGATGGCCTCGCGGGGCATCAGGCTGAACGAACCGCCGGCGAACTTGAGCGCATCGACGTACCCGCCCATGGTTTCCAGCACGTCCTGCAGGTAGCGTTTGCCCATCACCGAGTAATAAGGCCCACGGATTTCCGTGATGCCGACGGCACGGGGCTTGGTCGGCAGGTCGTTGATCTTGAGAAAAGCAAAGGCCCGGTCCGGCGCTGATTGGGTGGATGGGGGCATGGGATGATCCTTCTTACCGCGCAAGTGCTTCGACTAACGGACGCTCGTCCCGGCTCACCGGTGTGCGCACCTTCGCGAGCAGACCCATGAGTTCCGTGACCGGCGTCTTCTCCAGGTTCGCAACCATCTCCACGATGCGTTGCCGCAAACCCGCATCGGTATACGGGTCGCTGAGCCGCTCGAATTTTCGTACCACCGTCTCCCAGGGCATCGGGTTGCTGAGGAACCCTTCGTAGTCGCGCTGTTCCCGGCTGAAGCGCCGGCCGTCGCGCAACGTGACCGTGATCCGGCACGGCATCTCTCTGGGGAACCGTCCGCTGTACTCCGGCCAAGGCCGCACGACCACTGTTCGCAGCAACGCCTGCACGTCCGGACGCTCGACGCGCTCGCGGCGATATTGTTCCGGCATGACCTCCCTGTCGAGGATAGCCACCGCGATCAGGTAGGGCAGGCTGTGGTCGGCCTGCTCCTTGGTGCGAACGACGCGCTTATTGCCCTCCTCGCCGCCGCCGATGATGTGATAGGCCACGTCGAAAATATCCACTTCGATCCGGGCGACGTCCTCGGCCTCGAACGGATGCTCCCGGCGGAGGTTGAAAACGGCCTCCAGCGCCGACTGCGAATGCACCTCCGCGTTGTACTCTTTCAGGATGGTCTGTCTGACGCGCTCGAGATCCTCGTGGCTCCAGTCGATCTCGAACCGTCCGGCGATCGTGTCCATGAACCCTTTGTTACCCTCGAAGACCTCGGGTGGGCCGGTGATGCCGCGCATAGCCAGGAAAGCGGCATGGGTGCACCCGAAGGCCAGATTGGGATAGGCCAGCCCTTTCCAGTGCGAGAGCGCACCGGTCCGAGTCACGCGCAGGGCATTGAACGCCGTGCCGCTGATGGCCAGGGCGTTGGCCGTACGAGCTACGTCGAGACCCAGAAGCCTGGAGACTCCGGCCGCCACCGCGTACGCGCCCTGGGTGGTATGATCGAAACCCCTGGCCCGCACAGGAGCCACGTCGCTCAGCCGACATTGCACCTGATAGGAGATAGCCAGAGCAGTCAGCAGGTCCTCGCCGCTACGGTCCGCATATTCGGCCGCCGCCAGCAGGGCCCCCAGATTGTCGCTGGGATGACACGTTTCATAGGGGGCCAGGTAACTGTCGTTGAAATCCAGGTAGCGTACCAGGGCGCTGTTGTAGAACGCGGCCCGGTCAGGAGCGGTCCGGCCGCCACCGATGAGCGTACACAGGCCGGCGCCGCCAAAATCCTCGATCTGCGCCCGGACCAGACGGATCGGGGGCCCGGCAACCGCACCGATCGCACAGCCCAGCGAGTCGAGTACGCGGATCTTGAGCTGCTCGCGGGCGGCGACCGAGATGTGATCGAAAGAGGCTTCTGCGACGAACCTGGCCAGTTGCTCAGCCTGGGTCACGGCTGATCTCCCGTTGGTTATCCGCTGGCCGGAGGTTTCCGGCCGCCAGCCAATTCTATTCGCTGCACCTGCTCAACCGGGCGGGCACCTTCGTGCGCGCCGGCTTATATGTAGCCGCGATTGAGCTGAGCGATGAAATCCAGGCTGATGTCCCTGGGGCAGTAGTTTCGGCATCGATTGAGCCCGAAGCGCAGCCGATTGAACCTGAAGCGCATGAGCCCGAAGCGCCAGCGAGGGCCGGCGAAGCCCACTCAGCAGTCCCTCCCTGGCGCTCATTGATATCCGGCCAACTTCCTCGCGGCTTGCGAGGATCTCTGCAATTTGAGACTGAAATCTGCAATCCGCAATGGGCTGCGGGCGAAGCCCGCCCTGAGGGTTCAATTGGCGGCCCTTCGGGCTCCCCGGGAGCAACCCTAGTCGAACCGCTCTCAGCATCAGCACCGCTGCACTGCCCGCCAAGGCCATTCAGGTAGCGCCGGCCGGCTCATTCCAAGCATTCCCATGCGTCGCGCAAGTTCAGCTAAGCTCAGCAGTTTTCACTTGTGAACACCGGCGAAATACGGATAATAGTCGCCGTGACAGGCGGACGATCCGCGACCAGACGGAACGGGGTGCTTGGAGCAGCCTATGGCGGCCAAACGCAATGAGATCATGACGATGGACGAGCTGGCGGAGTATCTGAAGATATCCAAGTCCACGCTCTACAAGCTCGCCGTCGAGAACAAAATCCCCGGCACGAAGATCGGCAAGCGCTGGCGCTTCCACAAGGACGCCATCGACGAGTGGGTCAAGCAAGGCCCCGGGCAGCCCAAGGATCAGCGAACGGAGTGACGACCAATGGCACTATGGCTCAACAGATCGGGACGGCACTGCGAGCATGAGGACAAGTTCCTCAAAGAGAATCGCATCTACCTCACCTGGGGCGGGTTGGACCGCGACCTCGGCAAGCTGAAAGACCGCAAAGACCTGATGGCCGTGCTCGCCGAGGTCTA
>JAAXZI010000121.1 GCA_012719955.1 Phycisphaerae bacterium
AGCGGGTACAATATCATCTCCCAGAGTTCGCCTTCCATAGTGGGTCTCCTTTCATGCAAGAAAACAACCCAATGCTAGGCGAACTCTCTGTCTCAAATGCCCTTATCTCCCAGATGCAATTTGTTGTTCAGAGGTGGGGGCGCGAAGATTCAAAGCGATCAGCAGCGGATGACCAACGACCGGGTAAGAATCTGCCCAAGTGTGCAACGGAAATCGTATAAGTGGATATTTCGGGATCTTGCCCGGCTCTGTGGTTAACCTTGAGCTTTCAAGGATGTGGCCGAACGCCGGGGATCGCGCCGCCCGTCAGGTCGGAATACAAGTCCATAAGGTTCTCCTGAAGCTCTTCCAGAGTTTCCCCCTGGGTCATGTAGTCGGGGAAATCCTCCAAGTACCCGAGCCACATTTCCCCGTCCTGCCAGTAGACGTATCGCGTCGTGGTCATACTTTACTTATATGCTTCTGTGAAGAGCGTTCAACGAGGCGTCTTTCGCATAAACCGACCGAGGACCGCCTGGGCTTCGGGGATACGCAATAGCGTGGTCATTATCAGGTAGGCCAGACCAAACGGGACGAGGGTGACCAGGGCGGCCAGCAGCGGGGGTTGGATGTGGAGCAAACGGCCGGCGGAGCCTGCGAGGACCGCGGCAAGCGCGGCCAGGCAGAGTTGAGCCGCGTAAGGGGCGGACAGACCGGTGTGGCCGATACGGGCGTTCAGCGAACGACGCAGCAGAACGAACTCGATCCAACCGGCAAAGGCCGCCGAGGCGGTCAGGGCGGCGGCGCCCCAGCGGGGATCGATGCCCAGCAGGCCGGGGAGACGCAGGGCGAACAGATAGCCCAGGACGGTGGCGATGGCCACGTGGACGAGGGCAAAGTTGAGCGGGGTTCGCGTGTCACGCAGGGCGTAGAAGGTCGAGGCGTAGAGCCGGCCGAAGGTCATGGCCGGCAGGCCCAGGGTGAAACCGGCCAGGACGGTCCAGACGTACCGGGTGTCGTGCCGGGTGAACTGGCCGGTCTGGTAGATGGCTCCGACCACCACGTCGCCGAAGGCCAGGAAGGCCGCCGCCGAGGGGATAATGAAGAAGGCGATCTGCCGCAGGCCGGCATCCAGGCGTTTGTGCAGATGAGCGGCGATTTCCTCGCTGGAGCCGCTCGCGCCGGACATGGCCGGCAGTTCGGCGGCGGAGACGGACATGCCAAAGAGGCTCACCGGCAGCAGGTAGAGCGTCTGGGCGTATCCCAGGGAGGCGACCGCGCCCATGGGCAGGAACGAGGCGATGATGTTATCGATGTAAGCGCTGACCTGCACGACGCCGCGGGCGAGTACAACCGGCCCGAAGTTGCGAATGATGGTACGGATGTGGCTGGATGAGGTGTCCAGGACCGGCCGGAGCTGAGGGACCAGACGCCAGACGGTGGGCAACTGTACGGCGAACTGGAGGAGGTTGCCTGCCACCAGGCTCCAGGCGGTGATTTGGACCAGGGTGTTCTGGTCATGCCGGCCGCCCCAGCCCCAGGCGATCATGGCGGCGATCATGGCCGCATTGGACAGGACGGGCGAGACGTAGGAGAGGAAGAAGCGGCGGTGGCTGTTGAGGATGCCCAGGCACCAGGCGGACATCACCAGCAGGCCGACGCCGGGGAAAAGGATCCGAACCAGGCGGATCGTCAACTCGCGTTTATCGCCGGTGAAGCCGGGGGCGACCAGATCCACGAAGTAGGGGGTCAGCAGCACGCCCAGCGCCACGATGAACGAGACGCTGACGGCCAGCAACGAGCCGATGGCGGAGGCAACGCGATCGGCGGTTGCGCTTTCTCGGGCCGTCTGGTCTCCCGGGCTTCCAGCTTCTGAAGGCGGGCAAGATGCCCGCCCCCCCGTGGCCGATGCCTGCCCTCCCGTGGCCGATGCCCGTTCCCCCGTGGCCAGCAGGCGGGCGTAGACCGGGATGAAAGAGGCCGAAAGGACGCCCTCGCCGAGGAGGTTCTGGAGGAAGTTGGGGATTTTCTGGGCGGCTTTGAAGGCGTCGGCCGCGTCGGCGTTGCCGAAGTAGTGGG
>JAAXZI010000122.1 GCA_012719955.1 Phycisphaerae bacterium
CACCTCAGCACTCAGTACTCAGTACTCAGCACTCAGTACTCAGTACTCAGTACTTTCCACTCAGTACTCCCTGACTCACTCCGTCGTCTGTTGAAGTTTCGCCGGCCCCAATTCCTTCTGCGCTCCCTCAACCTTCGCCGTCTCCGGCGTCACCAGGCCCAGCTCCACTTCGAAATCGCGCAGCGCCTGGTCGGCCAGTGCCTTCTCCATCGCCTGTTCTCGCTGGATGTCCACAATGCCCTCGCTGGACAGGTCGGCCGCCACCCGCACCTTGGCCCGATTGAGGCTGATCTTATCCTGGATCACCTGTTCGATCTGGCCGAAGTCGGTGCTCACGTCGAAGTTGAAGTCCCTGGCAAGCTTGGCCATCTCGGCCTCCGCCCGGCTCATCTTCAACTCCGCGTCGTACTTGGCGATCTTGTTGCGGACCTCTGAGAGCTTCTTGCTGGCGTGCTTGATCTTGGTGAGGTTGTTGTTGTACGCCTCTTCGTGCAGCTTGAGCTGGCCCTCGTTCTCGGCCAGCTCCGTCTTGGCCTTCTGCAACTCCAGGGCAAACCTGGCCGCCGTCTCGCGATCACCAGCCTGCAGGTAGGCCTTGGTCTTGGCCTCCAGGTTCTTCACGTGAGCCTGCTCGTTGGCCACCTGCCGGCTGACCCGCTCCACCAGGGCCCGGTACTGCTCCAGCCCCTCGCGTCCTTCCTTGAGCTGATTGACCGCCAGGTCGTACTCGTACTGCATCTGGGCGATCGGATCCGCCGTCCAGAAAACGTTCGCAATCTTGTTGATCTGGGCCTTCAGGCATGCCACAACTTCCCAATGATCATCCCGCACCTGACCTTTCACAGAAGAAAAGGATCCCGCAAATCCCCTATATACGGTGTTTCTACTATTTCGCGTGAAAACTATCAACTATAAGCGCCGGAAGATTTTATAACCCGGCCTGAGGGAGCCCAATCACTTGCCGCCGACAGAATTTCACGATAGACTTATGTGTACATACATGTACACGGAGGCGCTGTCATGGCCACGAAGACCATCACCATCGATCTGGAAGCGTACAACCGGCTGAAGCAGGTCCAGAAGCCCGGCGAGTCGTTCAGTCAAACTATAAAACGCGTAGTACGCAAGCCGTTCGATTACGAGGCCTGGCTCAAGAAGGTGCAAGAGAACCAGCTCAGCGAGGAGGCCGTCGCAGCAATTGAGGAGGCAATTGCCACCCGCAAGCTTCCAAGACAGGGGAGTCAATAATGGCCTGTCTCGACACGAATGTGCTACTGGATCTTCTCGGCAGGGGAACAGCCGAATGGGGGCGGCGAGCAAGAGAACAAGTTAATTCCCTGCGCGCAAGGCACGAGGATCTGGTCACGACACGCTTCAATGTGGCGGAGCTATGGGTTGGGATATTCCGGTCGCGGAACCCCCTCGAAGAGCGGCGAAAGGTCAAAGCCGTCCTCGACGATCTCACCATCTTGGACTTTGACCAGCTAACGGGTGAACTCTTTGGGCGATTTAAGGCTCATCTGCTCAACATCGGTCGTCCAGTCAGTGACATGGACATCCTCATTGCCGCCGTCGCTCAAGCCAACGGCCACTCCCTGGTCACCCGCAACCCCGCCGACTTCCAGAACATCCCCGGCCTGACGGTGCTCACCTACTGAAGCGATCAGCGATCAGCTTTCAGCAGTCAGCTCGACTCGCGTCCACGCTGACCACTGACTGCTGACCGCTGAATGCTGAATGCTGACCGCTTCCTCACTTCGCTTCCAGCCAGCTCTCCCCCCACGCGATATCCACCTTCACCGGCACCGACAGCGGCAGCGCCGAACACATCTCCTTACGAATAAACTCCGCCTCCGCCTCCACCGCCGCTCGCGGCACCTCGAACACCAACTCGTCATGTACCTGCAGCAGCATCCGCGACGGCCGGCCCTCCTCTTTGATCCGCCGGTGGATGTTGATCATCGCCTTCTTGATCAGGTCCGCCGCGCTGCCCTGAATCGGCGTGTTGCAGGCCAGCCGTTCGGCGGTCGTCCGGGCGGTGTGGTTCCGCGAGTTGATATCCGGAATCGCCCGCCGCCGCCCGAGGATGGTGGTCACGAAGCCGGTCTTGCGGGCGTTGGCGATGGTCTGATCCAGGAACAGCCGGATGCCCGGATAACGCGCAAAATAGCGGTCGATGAACATCTGGGCTTCGCTGTTGGACATGCCCGTCGTCCGCGCCAGGCCGAAGGCCGACTGCCCGTACACGATCCCGAAATTCACCGCTTTGGCCCGGCTGCGCATTTCCCTGGTCACCTGTTCGAGCGGCACGCCGGCCACCTGGGCGGCCACGAACTGGTGAATATCCCGGTCCTCCTCGAAGGCCTTCGTCAGGGCCTCATCCTTCGAGAAGTGAGCCAGCACGCGCAGTTCGATCTGCGAGTAGTCCGCCGTCAGCAGCACGTGGTCCTTGTCGCCCGGCACGAACGCCCCGCGGATCTGGCGTCCGATCTCCGTGCGGATGGGGATGTTCTGCAGGTTGGGGTCGCTCGATGACAACCGCCCGGTGACCGCCCCGATCTGGTTGAAACTGGTATGCACCCGCCCCGTCCGTGGGTTGATCATCTTGGGCAGCGTATCCACGTAGGTGCCCTTGAGCTTGCCCAACTCACGATACTCGCGCACCAGCCGGGGAACGGGGTGCTCCGTTTGCTCGGCAAGCTGGGCCAGGCTCTCGGCGTCGGTGCTCCGGCCAGTGGCCGTCTTGCGAATCACCGGCAGCTTCAGTTCATCAAACAGCACCACCGCAAGCTGCTTGGTGGAGTCGATATTGAATGAGTGCCCCACTGCCTCATGAATCTGCCTGGTCAGCTCGCACAACCGCTCCTCCAGCCGCCGGCCCATCTCCGCCAGCACCGTGGTATCGAGCTTGATCCCCGTGTTTTCCATCTCCGCCAGTACCTCGACCAGCGGCATCTCCGTCTCGCGGAAGAGCGGTTCGAGCCCGCTGCGGGCAAGCTGCTCGGCGAGCACTTCGCGCAGATGCCAGGTCACCTCGGCGTCCTCGGCCGAATAGTCGCACGCCCGCCGGGTGTCCACCGCCTCAAAGGAAATCTGATTTTTGCCCTTGCCAATCAGCTCTTCGATGTGAATGGTGCTCCGCCCGAGCAGTTCCGACGCCAGATAGTCCATCCCGTGCGACCGCCGGGAGGAGTCCAGCACAAAGCTGGCGATCATGGTGTCAAACTCGACCCCGTTCACCGGCACGCCGTGAGCGGCGAGCACCACCAGGTCGTACTTGAGATTCTGCCCGGTCTTGAGCACCGTGGGGTCGGCCATGATCGGCCGCAGCGCCTCCAGAACCGGCTCTAACGGCAGGCACTTGCCCATGCCGCAGATGGGAATGTAATACCCTTCGCCCACTTTCCACGAGAAGCTCAACCCGGCCAGTTTCGCCCAGGCCGGATAGATACTGTTGGTCTCGGTATCGAACGCGAACGCCTTCTGCGCCCGGAGCTTCTCCAGAAACTCGCGGAACTTCTCCTCCGTATCCACCAGCACGTACTGCTTGTCGGTGACGTGCGCGGGCCTTTCCGGCACATTCCACAGATCGTCATCTTCAGCGACCGTCGCGCCGGCTGCCTCCTCTGCCGCCTCCAGATGATCGAACAACCCGCCCTGTATGCCCACGCTCCGCGCCCGTGTGGCACCAGGGGGCCGGGCATCCTGCCCGCCTTCTCTCTCC
>JAAXZI010000123.1 GCA_012719955.1 Phycisphaerae bacterium
CCCCCCGACAGCGGCCCTTCTGGGGGGCGGGCATCCTGCCCGCCTGATTCGGCAAGAGTGGCCGGTATAACCAAACGGCTGGTACGGAGCCCGGCCGCTACAAACTGCGGAAGGCAGAACCGTCGGTAAGGAGCCCGGGCGACACAGACTGCAGTGGGGGGAACGGCCGGTATGGAGCCCGACCGGTACGCCGGGAGCGGCACTGGATGACCTCGACCTGTACAGGGCGGATGATGGAGCCGGATTGATGAAATACTGGATTGCGCTGGTACTGGCGCTGACGTTGAACGCGACGGCCAACCTGATGATGAAATTCGGATCGGTGGGGATGAAGGCGTCGCTGCAGGCCACCCCGCGCCGGGACCTGGGAACGCTGGCCGGCATCCTGGCTCAGAACTGGGTGCTGGTGCTGGGCCTGTTTTTCTTTGCCGCCAACGTGGTGCTGTATACGTATGCCCTCCAGGTGATCAAGATCAGCGTCGCCTACCCGATTATGGTGACGGTGGGATTTGCGATTATCGCCGTCATCGCCTGGCGCTATCTGGGCGAGAGCCTTTCGCCGGCCCAGTGGGCGGGTATTGGGCTGATCCTGGTGGGGGTGTATCTGGTCGCGCGGGACGTGCGGCTTACGGGTGCTTAAGTGTGAGAGATAGAGAGAAGGAGAGAGCGGCGCCGGTTCTTCTCTCACACTCTCCATCCGACATGCGGCCCCGATCCGACATGCGGTCCCCATTCACATGTTGTAGCGCCTCACACAAAGTCAATCTCTCCCGCATCCGGCACCAGGCCGGCGGCGTGGCCCCGGCGGAGTAATTCGCGGATGGCGTTCCGGCCGGCGTCGCCGTAGTCGAGCGTCCAGTGATTCACGTACATGCCCACAAAGCGATCGGCCAGATCGCGGCCCATGTCGCGGGCGTATTGGAGAGCGTGCTCGACGGCTTCGGCGCGATGGTCCAGCGAATACTGGATGCTGTTTTTGAGAATGCCGGCGATTTCGCGCATGTTGTCCGAGCCGAGATCCCGGCGGATGACGTTGCCGCCCAGGGGCAGGGGCAGCCCGGTCTGCTTTTGCCACCACACGCCCAGGTCCACCACACAGTGCAGCTTCTGATTCTGATAGGTGAGCTGGCCTTCGTGGATGATCAGTCCGGCGTCGGCCTTCCCGGCGGCCACGTGGTCAAGAATCTGGTCAAACATGACCAGTTCGTGCTGGAAGTTGTCCCGGCCCAGGCACAGGTTGAGGGCCAGGAAGGCGGTGGTCATGGTGCCGGGTACGGCGATGCGTTTGCCGCGCAGGTCTTCCAGCGTCATCGGTTCGCGGGTGACCACCATCGGCCCGTAGCCGTCGCCCATGCTCGATCCGCAGTTGGTCAGGGCGTACTTGTCGGCCACGTAGGGGTAGGCGTGGATGCTGATGGCGGTGATGTGCAACTCGCCGCGCAGGGCCCGCTCGTTGAGGGTCTGGATGTCCTGGAGGATGTGTTCGAAGCGCCATCGCCCGGAGTCCAGCTTGCCGGTGGCCAGGCCGTAGAACATGAAGGCGTCGTCGGGGTCGGGGCTGTGGCCCAAGAGCAGGGTTTGTGTAGTTGAAGAATCGGGCACGGGGGAACTCCACAGGTTTGGCACAAAGCTCGAAGTCGTAGCGGCCGGGCTCCGTACCGGCCGATCGGTCCCTGAAACGGCCGGTGACCCGGCCCTGCCAGGGAACGACCACCTTGCGCTCCGGCGCTCGTGTCAGACTATTGCGAGGTCACGGCGCCGAGCGTCGGGCTACCGGGCAGTCTATGCAGGATCCTCTTTGTTTGCAAACTCTTAGAATCTCACCAGAGGTGCGGGAGAGGATTGTCATCTCAAGGCGAGAGAGAATTCACCCGCGAGCGAAAAAGGATTCTTGCGTCAGCGAAACTTTCGTGCCCCGGCGTGGTAGTATGATCGAAGTGACTGCGGAGCAGGACCTTGAGCATGAGCCACGACAAGCTGACCGACGGCGAGCTGGTTCGAGCCGTTTTAGGTGGTGACCGCCAGGCCTTCGGGGTGCTGGTGGACCGGCACCTGTCGGCGGTGGTGGCCGTGGTCGGCCGGATCGTTTGTAACCGGGCGGATGTCGAGGACCTGGCCCAGGACACGTTTGTGCGGGCATTCGGACGACTGGGGCAGTACGGGCAGGAGCATTCCTTTCGCAACTGGCTGCTGAAGATCGCCACGAACCTGAGCCTGAACCATCTCCAGGCCCGCAAACGGGAACGCGGCCGGTACCTACGGCTGGCCGAGACCCGGGGCGAGGCGGTGGCGGAGGTGGACGAGGGGCCGGAACTGCCCAGCCCGCGCGAGTGGCAGTATTGGCTGTCCAAGCTGGATGAGTCCCAGCGGGCGGCGATTGTCCTGTTCCACTTTCACGAAATGTCGTACGCCGAAGTGGCGGAGGCGCTGGACGCACCCATCAACACGGTGCGAACGTACCTGCATCGCGGGCGAAAGCGTTTGCGCGAGTTGATGAGCGTCCGACCTTTGCCGGAGAGTGAACCATGCAGTGCCGTGATATAAAGCTGCAGATCGAGGCCTGGTGGGACCGGGACCTGCCGCCGGAAACCGCGGCCCGTGTCGAGCGACACCTCGAAACCTGCCCCGATTGCCGGGCGGAGTATGGGCCGGTGACGCAGTTGTTGCGCCATCCGGAGCCGGTGGCCGTTCCGGACGGGTTGCGAGACCGGATCTTGGCGGCGGTTGAACCACTGCCGCTGCCGGTGGCCGGGAAGTCCGATAACAGGCGTCATCCTCGTCCTTGGATTGGGTTCTTGCACGCGCCCTGGGCGGGGGCCCTGGCGGCGTGTTTGACCTTTGCTTTCCTGGCCTGGGTCAGCTCGATGATCCCGGTGGGCGGATCCCATATCGAGGAGCCGGTGGTTACGAATCCGCCAAGTCCACTGGTGCTGGCGAGCTGGGCCGGGGCTTTGACCATGCCTGGGCAGATGGGGGCGCTTCCGGCTATCGCGCGGGCCGCGGTGTTCGAACAGGTTGTCCAGGAGCGGGCCGCGCCGCCTGAAACGTTCGTTCGTAACCGGATCTCGGATCAGGATCTGCCGTCGCTGGACGCCACCCCCGCCATTCCACAGATCCCGATCCTTCTGAGACTGTCCGCATTGGGAGCATGATATGAGGATTCCAAAAAACACATCACACAGGAGCTTGCTCCGCGCTGCGGGATGGGCGCTGCTGGCGGCCTGCCTGACCTCGCTCGCGTGGGGTCAGGAGGCCCCGGAACCGGTCGATCGGTCGTTTTATTTCATCGAAAGATCGACCGAGGCCACGGAGTTGTTCAACGCGAAGCGGGTGCAGGAGGCTTTGGCGATCTTCCAGGAGCTGGCGGCCAATTACGCTGATCTCGATGACGAGGGCTACGCGGCCCTGGGCGTGGGTGATTGCCTGCTGGGGCTGGGCGACGTCGAGGCGGCCCGCGCCGCTTACGTCCAGGCGAAGTCCACCCGTCCCAACCTGCAGGCCGTGGTGGACGAGCGGCTGATCGAGCTTGAGCTCAAGGGGGAAGTGGGCGAAGAGCTGATCGCGCGGTTGCGGGCCATGGTGCAATCCCCGGACACGGATCGCCATGCGGTCCAGTGGCGGCTGGGCCGGGCGCTTCAGAAACGGGCAGTTTCCCTGGTGCAGGAGGCAGCCAGGGCGTTCCGGGCCGCGGCGGAAGCCCAGACGCCCGGTTGCACTCCGTCCGCGCGGATTTCATGGCTTGCCGGTCATGCGGTCATCCTGGATGAGTTAGGTCAGGATCTTCTAAAGATCGTCGACCAGGTCGAAAGGTCGTTGGAGCTGCATACGCGGGACTCCCGCGGCGCGGCCGGCGAGCAAACGCAGGAATGGGTCCTGGAGCGGGAGAAATCCGAATACCTGGTCCGGACCCGTGACGGCGGTCGTCTGGAGTTCCAGGTGCGTCAGGAGGCGGGTTCCTGCGAATTCCAGGTGCAGGTCAACGGGAAGCCCCTGGAGCTGACCGCCGAAGAGAGCAGGTCGTTGCAGCGTTATCAGGATCGGATCAATGAGCTCTTGAACAAGGCCGCGAGTCGAGCCAAGCAGTAAACAAGGGCAACCAGAAAGGAATATGAACATGAAACGGGCAATTGCTGTGCTGTGGATCGTCGCCGGCCTGATCTCAACGGCCGTGGGAGCTGAGCCGACCGCCGCCCCGGCGGTGACGGAGACGCCGAAGCAGATCGAGTTCAAATTCACGTTCGAGCCCGGGCGAACAACTGTCCAAAAAGTGGAGAGCAAGACTGTGGGCACGCTGAAGCTGCCCGGCCCTCTGCCCGAGCAGAAGTTCTCGCAGAGCTACGAGCAGGTGGTGACCAGCACCTGCCGCAAGGTCAACCCTGACAAATCCGTGGTCATGGACGTGACACTGGGCGGGATCAAGATGCGGATGAGCGTCGGCCCAATGGCCATCGACTACGATTCCGCCACGTTCAAGCCCGATGAGGCGGACCAGGTCGGGGGTTTTGTGGGCAAGCTGTTCCAGGCCATGGAGGGGGCCAAATTCAACGTCACGGTGTCGGAGACCGGCCGGCCCCTCAAGGTCGAAGGGCTCAGTGAGAGCCTGCGCAAGGCGCTTTCCAAAATCGGCGATACGGAGAGCGACCGACAGACCAAGAAGATCCTGGAAGGAATGAGCAAGGTGCTCAGCGACGACCAGATGAACGAGCAGATGCAAATGTACTACCGCATGGTTCCGCCCAAGCAGGGGCTTGTGAAAATCGGCGAGAAATGGGACCAGACCTGGTCGATGAAGATGCCGATGGTGGGCGGCAACTTCGAAGGCCGCGGCGAGTACCAGTTGATCGGCGTGGAGGAGGTGCACGGCCGGCCCTGTGCGAAGATCCGGGTGAAAGAGTCGTTCAAGTTGCAGCCGGGCGGGCAGGCCCCCGCGGGAGCCGAGGCGGATGAATGGCAGGCCCTTTTCAGCCAGATGAATATGGAGGTCTCCAGCAACAGCGGCGACGGCATCGCCTACGTGGACTACACACGAGGCGAGGTGGTCCGGCTCCGCCAGACACAGAAGATCACCATCAAGATCTCGCCCAAGGAGGGGGCCGGAGAGGGCGCGGCGGCGATCCCTGCCATGACACAGACGTTCAGCACCTCTGTGAAGCTGGAGTTGATCGACGAGGCGGCCGGCTCGGCGGCGAAGGGCGGAGGTGTGAAGGAGGGAAAGTGAGAAAGTGAGAACGTGGGAAGGTGGGAAGGTGGAAAAGCGGGAAGGTGGAAAAGCGGGAAGGTGAAAAAGTGAAAACGCGGGAAGGTGGGGAAGTGAAAACGTGGGAAGGTGAGAACGTGAGGAGCATTGGTTGAGGTGGTGCGCGAGCAGTTGCCGCTTCGGAGTGGAAATAGTCAGGTACCATGGCGGTCGGCAGGCGGTCGAGGTGGGGGCCGTCGATCTCGCGGAGGGTCGTCCACACATCGGCAGGGCTTCCGCCGAAGTGCCAGCGATTGAGCCCGAAGCGCAAGCGAGGGTTGTGATCCACAGGCCCTCGCTTGCGCTTCGGGCTCAGAGGTACCTCGGGCTCAGAAGCGCCTCGAGCTCCGATGCACTTCGGGCTCGGATACGCCTCGGGCTCGGAAGCCCGGGGTCATGCCCCTTACAGATTCATGATGCCTGAGTTTGAGGCGGGCGAGACGCTCACCCCCGGTGCCGCTGATAGCCGTGGCACATAGCCCTTGCCGGGGTGCGGTCGGAGGCGTAGACTCCCCGCGATGCGAATCGCTTATTTTGACTGTTTCAGTGGGGCCAGCGGGGACATGATCCTCGGGGCCTGCCTCCATGCAGGGCTGAGCCTGGAAGAGCTGCGGAGCGGGCTGGCCGGGCTCGACGTGTCCGGATACGCCATCAAGGCCGAAGCCATCCGCAAGCAGGGCTTCGCGGCCACGCAATTTGACGTCCAGGTGGATCCGACCACGGACAAGCCGCACCGGCACCTCAGGCATATTCGTGAGATCCTCGACCGCGGCAACCTGTCGGAAACGGTTCGCGGGCGGGCGTCGGCGATTTTCATGCGGCTGGCTCAGGCCGAGGCGGACGCCCACGGCACGACCATCGAAAAGGTCCACTTCCACGAGGTGGGGGCGATCGACGCGATTGTGGACATCGTGGGGGCGTGCATTGCCCTGGAGCGGCTGGGAATCGAAAAGGTGTACTGCTCGCCGATCCCCACCGGCAGCGGGACGGTGCAGTGCGAGCATGGGGTCATGCCGGTGCCCGCGCCGGGTACGGCCGCCCTGCTGAAGGGCGTGCCGCTGGCGGCCTCGGACGAGCCGGGGGAATTGACCACGCCGACCGGGGCGGCCATCCTGACCACGCTGGCTGCCGGTTACGGGCCGGTGCCGCCTATGACCATCGAGCGGATCGGCGTGGGGGCCGGGCGGCGCGACGGGCAGACGCGGCCGAACATTCTTCGCGTGTTGATCGGTGAGGCTTCGCCGGCCGCTTTGGGGCTGCCGGCCACCAGCTCCAGCGAGGAAACGGACGAAATCATTGTGCTGGAGACCAATCTCGATGATGTTTCGGGGGAGGTCATCGGGTATGTTTACGACCGGCTGTTCGAGGCAGGTGCGCTGGATGTGTTTACCTCGCCGATTTATATGAAAAAGAATCGTCCGGGCACGCTCCTGACCGTGTTGGCCGCCCCGGAGTTGCGGGAGAAACTGGAAGGCATCCTGTTTGCCGAGACGCCGACCCTGGGCATCCGCAGCTATCGGGCCGGGCGCAGCAAGCTGTCGCGCGAGGTCGAGACGGTGGACACGGCCGGCGGAACCATCCGGATCAAGGTCGGACGGCGGGGCGGCCAGGTGGTGTCGGCTTCGCCGGAGTATGAAGACTGCCGGCGGGCGGCGCGGGATTCAGGCCGGCCGTTGATAGATGTAATGGATGAGGCCATGCGGCTCTGGCGCTCGGGGCGGGGAAACACGGGGCTGGCGTGAGCATGTGCAGTGTGCGGGATCTATGAGGAGCTTCGAAGTGCTGGCATCCTTCCGGGAACTTTTCGCCGGCGACCAGGCTCGGCAGATGGTGCCGATTCTTCTGGCGGCGGTCGCCGCGTTTTTCATGATGCTGTCGCTGCGCAGAAAGCAACAACAGCGGAGGCAGCGTCCCGCCCGGCCGGCAGCGCCTCAACCGCAACCCCAGGTCGGCTCCGAGTTATACCGCGACTTGGACGAGCTGATTGTTGAGCTTCAAGAGCTGTCCCGTCGGATCAGCGCGGAGATCGACACGCGTTTTGCCAAGCTGGAGGCCGCTATCCGGGATGCCGACCGGCGGATTGCCGTCCTGCACCGGCTCAACCGCGGGGCGGGGGGCGCTTCGGTCGCCTCCACTCCCGGGGCCACTGCAGAGGTGGATGGTCGGCACAGCGTCATTTATGAACTGGCCGATGCAGGTTTCTCGCCGGTGGAGATCGCCCGGGAGTTGGGCAGGACGCCGGGTGAAGTTGAACTCATCCTCAATCTGCGAAAAGCGCCGGAAACCGCCCGCCCTGAAGTGGGAAAGTAATCATATACCCGTCGGGAAAGCTCTTCGGTGGCAGGGGTGCAACCCCGGGGCTATCATCTTGGGTATACGGAATGACCGTTTGCGGGTCTCGTTATCTGTTTACGAAGCAAGTTCGGGCGTTTTCGAGGTTCACTGGTTAACCGGAGGCCACCGCCAGGATGTTCGGGGTGAACTTACTGCTCTCCCTCGCGCGGAGCCGCCGAGTTGCTGCCTGCGGCGCCTTGGCCGTGGCGGCCTGCACATTCTGGCCGGTCGGACCGGAGGTGGTGGCCCAGCAGGTTGTTCGCCGCCCAGTCCTTGGTGGGCGGACCGGGCGGGACGCGCGCCAGGCCAATCCCTTCGCGGCAGTTTTGCATCCTTCTGAAGAAGCGACCACGCTGATGGCCCGGGCCCGGCAGGGGATCGAGCGCGAGGACTGGAAGCTGGTGGTGGATTCGCTCCAGCGAATCGTGGAATTGCCCGGCGAGCACGTGCTCACGTCCGATGGGCGGGTTTATGAAGCGGCCCGTCGCCAGGCCCAGCGCCGCATTGCCACCCTTCCGCCGGCGGGTCTGGCCGCCTATCGGCTGATGTATGATTCCGAGGCGGCGGCGCTATTGGCCAAGGCCGCCGATCAGCACGATCTGGCGCTGCTGCAAAGCGTGGTGGACCGTTATCTGGTCACCAAAGTGGGCGATGAAGCCGGGGCCATGCTGGCCGACTGGCTCATTGATGAGGGCCGGTTTGCGGAGGCGGTGGCGGTTTTGCAACTGATCGAGAGCATCTATCCCGACTCAGACCTGCCCCCCTGGGTGCTGCCCGGCAAACTGGCGGTGTGTTATGCGGGCATGGGTCGGCGACAACGGGCGGAGGCGGCCTTAAAAGAGGTGGTGGCCAGCCGACCGGCGGAGACAAGGCCCGGAGAAGCCCTGAAGGCGGACGAGCCGTCCGTTGCCCGGACGCGGTTAGACCTGATACGGGCCTACGCGGAGCGGCCGCTCAAGGGTGAGGAGACGCCGGATGCGGCGGGTTGGACGGTGGCCTATGGTCGGCCGTCGCGCGACGGGATCATGCCCCCCGTAGACCCCTCGCTGGTGGAGAACCTACCTTGGGCCGTGCCGCTGAGCCTTTCCGATGAATTAAGCGGGGTGGTGGAATACGCGCGCAAGCGAAAGCTTCTGCCGACCGCGCAGATGGTGGCCGGTGACCGCCTGTTGATTGTGAAATCGGGGCCGGTCTTGCAGGCCATCGACCTGGATACCTTCGAGGTACACTGGTGTCGCAAGCCGGGTTCCGTCAAGGACGATCCGGCCATCATCGAGGCGCCAGTGGGGGGAGCGGGCGGTTGGGCCCAGGTTCAGAGCGTGCGCGAAAGCGCGGAGCACCTGGATTCCAACGCGGTGGTTCGGCAGTTGCTCCGTGATTCGGTCAGTTCGGGGCTGAGCCTCGTCTCGGGCCTGGTGCTGACGCTGGAATGGCTGGGCGACCCGCCGACGGTGACCGGCTTTGAGCAGATCCGCGCCTGGCCGGGAGCGGGTGGTCTGGCCACGACCTACCCGAACCGGGTGGTGGCCTACTCGCTCAAGGACGGCGCGCAGGTATGGGAGAGCAACACCCGCCCGGGCGAGAACAAACTGGGCCTGGTCGAGTTTCTCGCGGCCCCGATCCCGGTGGACGGCTACCTGGTGGCGCCCTGCCGGGTGAACACCGACCTGTACGCGGCGGTGCTGGATCCGGCAACCGGCCAATTGGTCCGGCACGTCTATTTGTGTGGCACCGGTGGCGGGCCGTTCAACTCCCTGTATGCGTTGTTGCCATGCGTGGCGGACGGAGTGGTTTACATTCCCACCGGCCGGGGCGTGCTGATTGCCCTGGAAGCTTCGAGCTGGAGCATTCGCTGGGCGGTGCGCTATGACCACCTCAGTGAGCGCACAACCGAGAGCGCCTGGTTGCCCACGCCGGTCATCGCGGCGGCCGATTCGGTGTTGTTGGCCCCGCCGGATGCCAACCACCTGTTCTGCCTGGATCGGGCCACGGGTGAGATTCGCTGGCAGGTGGAGCGCGGGCAATCATCCTACGTGCTGGGGGCGAACGACCGGTATGCGTGGCTGGGCGGCGAGCAGGTGCAGTTGGTCGATGTGGAGACCGGCAAGGTGCTCTGGAGAAAGAGCGTTGCTGAGCCCAGCGGGCGCGGGGTGGTGGCCGGCGATCGGCTTTACCTGCCGACGGTCAGCGGGCTGATGGCATTGAATGCGCTAACGGGCGCGGTGATTGAGTTGGCATCGCCGGCCGAATCGCTGGTCCTGGGCAACCTGCTGGTATTTCACAACACGCTCTACAGCACCGACACGGCGGGCACGCGCGAGTTCCCTGACATGCAGCGCGGTTATGCGGAGGCCCTGCAGCGTCATCAGGCCAAGCCCGCGGAGCCGACCCATGCGATCCGGCTGGCCCGCCTGGAACTGCTGCGGCACTCGCCGGCCCGGGCCCTGGCGGCCTTGGAGAAGATCCCGGAATCGCTCAAGGCGGAGAATCTGCGGCGGTACCAGCAGGTCAATCACCTGCGCGTGACGGCGATGCTGGAGCTGGCTGCTTCGGGCGAAGTGTCGTCCGAACAGGCCCGGCGGCTGCTCGAAGAGGCCCGCCGGATTGCCCTGTCGCCGCAGGATGCGGTGGATAGCGCCCTGGCCCTGGGAGAGTATCACCGCCGCGAGAACCGCCCCCTCGAGGCATGTCAGCAGTATCTGCTGCTGGTGCTCTCGCGCGAGGGTGACCAGATGGTCTGCGAAGGCGATGAATTCCGGCAGCGAGCGCGGGGTGTGGCCGTGCGGAAATTGGCGGATGCGGCCAGGGCCCTGGATGCTGCCGGCAAGGCGAAGCTGGAGGAGAGCATCCGGCAGGCGCTGCGCGAGGCGGAGTCCGACCGAAACGGCGACGTGATGCTCTGGCTGGCGGAGAGCCCGGCGCTGGGCGCGGTTGCCGACCAGGCGGCGTTGATCCTGGGCCGCTGGGCGATGGAAGAGCTGCGGTTTGAACAGGCCGAAGGCTATTTCAACCAGGTCATAAGACGGGCTTCGTCGCCGGCCACTGAGGCGGAGGCCGCTGCGCGCCTGGCGGCGCTGTATCTGCTGCCGGATGAGTTGCACCTGCCGGTCAGCGCGCTGAAGCTGTTGGAGCGTCTGGAGCACGAGTTCGCCTCGGTGGAGGTGCCGGCCGATGTGCTGGCCATCGCGGGTGTGGAAACAGTGGCCACCCGCCCGGCAGCGCCAGAGGAACGGCGGTCGGGAGCAATCGTCGCCCGGGAGCTGCGCCAACGGGTGAACCGGACGGTGCTGGCCCGCCATCAGGCGGCCTTGGGTGCCATCAGA
This sequence comes from Phycisphaerae bacterium, assembly GCA_012719955.1. GTDB lineage: Bacteria > Planctomycetota > Phycisphaerae > UBA1845 > PWPN01 > JAAXZI01. The sequence goes on from JAAXZI010000123.1 coordinate 10,894, forward strand.
CTGGGCCCGCCCGGTGAGCCATCTACCTCGCTGGTGCGTGGCGCCCGCCCGCTGCTGGTTCGCGATGATGGCATCGAGCCTCTGGTGAATCAGCACTTGGTTCTGCTGGAAGGCAAGAAGATCGAGGCCCGCGGGGTGGAGGATGGAAGAGTTCTCTGGCCGGCGGAATTGCGGCTGCTGAATGAGCTGGCGGTCGAGTCGCGGGTCGATGCCATGGTAGCGGAGCAGCGCCGCCTTTATGGACCCGCTCCGGGCCCGGGCATTCCGGCTAGAGGTGTGACCGACGGACAGACGTTGATTCTCAACAGCGCCTATGGCATTCACGCCATCGGCCTGCTGACCGGGCGGCGGCTGTGGTCCCGGCAGTTTGATCCGCCGGTCGTCCGGCCGCAGCAGGAGCGCAGCGCCTCGGATGCATGGCTGTGGGTCCATGACGGTTACGTGATCAGTGTGAACAAGGGAGGCGATTTAGAGGTCTCGTTGACCACGTCCGGCGATCGCCTGCTGTGGTCGCATCGGCGTCCGGGGCGGCGCTGGTACGCGGTGCGGGCCCGTGGCCCATACGTGGTGGCCGTGGATGACCAATTGGAACAGGTGGATGTGTTCCGCCTGGAGGATGGGCGTTACCTGGGCGCGTGCCACTTCAAACAGGGCGCCGCTTACAAGATGAACATCGCCCTGTTCGAGGACGTGATCTGCGGGCCGGCCTCGGAAAACGAAGTGGCGGCCCTGGAGCTGGCCACGCCGGGGGTAGAGCGGTGGCGGGTCTCGGCGGTCTCGGACCTGGCCCAACTCTTCAAGCCTTCGGCCGATCTGCTGGCCGTCGCGGACCAGGTGGGGCGCGTGCAGTTGGTGGATCCTCGCACCGGCCGGCGGCACATGGCCCCGGTTCGCGTGCAGGCTTGCGCCGAAGGGGTCATGGCCGGCACGCTGGAAGACGGTGTGCTGTACGTCTGCGGGTTCAAGAAGCGCGCCTCGGGGGCGGCGGATGCCGATCAGCAGCGCTGGGGGCTGGCTGCGATCCGCGTTGCGGATGCGACGGTGCTGTGGAGCCGGGATGACCTGGGCCCGCGGACCCATTTGAACCAGGAGGTGCTGGGCAGCGCGGTGAATGTGATTCCGGTGGCGGTGCTGACCACGGCGAATGAACGTCCTCGGCAGTTCCAGGCGGGGAGGCCGCGTACCGACAGGAGCGCATGGCTGGAGCTGACGCTGCTGGACAAGGCTACGGGTCAGAAGGTCGGTGAGTCGATCAGTGCGCCGGTCGATCCCGAGGCGGGGGCTGCGCGGGTTCTCAGCGTGCGGGTACGGCCCGGCGAAGTGCAGGTGACGGTGGGCGAGGCGTGGATGCGGTTCCCGACGGGTTCAGGAGTCGGCCAGGCGGCCACGAGGCCGGCAGACGATGAGAGTTCCCCGGCCGGTATTGACGTCGGAGAGAGCCGGGCAGGGGGAATGAAATGATGCACTTGCCGCCGACTGTGCAGCGATTGAGCTTCCGCCGGAAGGCCGCTCTGCGCGAACAGCGGCATTCCAGGATCTTTTCCGGGCCGGTTCAAGCCGGTCTGCGCGGCGTGGTTTATTCGTCCGTCCTGGGCCTGCTGGTGTTTGCCCAATTGTGGCTGGCAGTCCCGGCACGGGCCCAGGTTCCGCCGGCCCTGCCGCCGCTGGTGACGCCGGAGGCGCAGGCGGCCATCGATCGCGGCCTGGAATACCTGGCCCGCACGCAGAGCCGCGAGGGCGCCTGGCGTGAGCAGGGCTACATGGGTTCCTATCCGGTGGCCATGACCGCGTTGGCCGGGTTGGCCCTGTTGTGCAACGGCAACACCATGACGCAGGGCAAGTACGCCCCCAATGTGAGCCGGGCGGCGAACTTTCTGCTGGGCTGTTCGGGGCCGACCGGATTGATTTCGCGCATCGAGGAAGAAGGCCGCTCCATGCACGGGCATGGTTTCGCGATGCTGTTCCTGGGCGAGCTGTATGGCATGGAGGATGACGCCGAGCGGCAGGCGAAGATCAAGCGGGCGTTGTATGGCGCGGTCACCCTGACCTCGCGAAGCCAGAGCCGCAAGGGCGGCTGGTTGTATACGCCGGATGCGCAGGACGACGAGGGGTCGGTAACGGTCACGCAGTTGCAGGGTTTGCGCTCGGCCCGTAACGCCGGCATCGCCGTGCCCAAGCAAACCATCGATAAGGCGCTCAAGTATCTCGACCTGTCGGCTTTGCCGGATGGAGGCATCGCCTACAAGGCCGATCGTCAGGGTGGCAGCCGACCTCCGATCACTGCCGCGGCGGTGGTGTGCTGGTACAACGCCGGTGACCACGAGAACCCGTTGTGCCGGAAGGCGCTTCAGTACATCAAGGACCGCATCGGCCGGGGCGACAGTCGCGGCGGTAACTGGGGGCATTACTTCTACGCCCATCTGTACATGGCCCAGGCCATGTGGCTCTCCGGTGAGGAGAACTGGAGGTGGTACTACCCGGCGATGCGCGACAAGCTGATTGCCACCCAGGCCGCGGATGGCTCGTGGGACGGTGATCAGGTGGGCAAGGTCTATGGGACGGCGATTGCGACGATCATCCTGCAGATGCCCTATAACGCGACGCCGATTATGCAGCGGTGAGCGGAGCGGCGTTGATAGGTGCAGCGTTGATTCGTGCAGCGGTGAACCGTGTAGCTTTGAGCCGTGCAGCGGTGATTCCTGCTGCGTGGAGCTGAGATCTGAGGTGATCTGAGATCTGAAATTTGGGATTTGAGATTTCAAATTTCAAATTCGAGATCTCAAATCAGAGATTCAACAAGGATGGACTGATCGGCAAGGGACAGGCAGATCAAGAAGGGACTGACAGATCAACGCGGCTGGGCTGACCTAAAAGGACTGACTGAATGACGGAAAGATCATTGAAACCGGATGGTGAAGGCAACGGCGATCTGGCGGCCGCGCAGCGGCTTCGCGACGCCCACCAGCGGATCCTGGGCGAACTGGGCAAGGTCATCATCGGGCAGGAACGGGTGCTTGAGGAGCTGCTGATTGCCCTGTTCGCCGGCGGGCACTGCATCCTGGAGGGCGTACCGGGCCTGGCCAAGACGCTCATGATCTCGACGCTGGCCAAATCCCTGAGCCTGACCTTCTCGCGCATCCAGTTCACCCCGGACCTGATGCCCTCGGACATCACCGGGACGGAGGTGATCCAGGAGGACAAGGCCACCGGCACGCGGATCTTCCGGTTCCTGCCCGGCCCGGTGTTTGCCAATGTGGTGCTGGCCGACGAAATCAACCGCACCCCGCCCAAGACGCAGGCCGCCCTGCTGGAGGCCATGCAGGAGCGGCAGGTGACGGTGGGCGGCAAGCGCAATCCGCTGAGCCCGCCGTTCTTTGTCCTGGCCACCCAGAACCCCATCGAGCAGGAGGGCACCTATCCGCTGCCGGAGGCCCAGCAGGACCGGTTCATGTTCAAGGTCTTCGTGGGCTATCCCACGTATGAGGAGGAGATGCGTATCGCCGAATTGACGGCCTCGGACATCGCGGCGGCACGCGAGTCGATTCCCTCGTTTTTCGGGGCCGGGGAGGTGCTGGAATTGCAGGAGACGGTCCGGCGGGTGCCGGTCGCCCGGCACGTGGTGGCCCATGCCGTGGACCTGGTGCGGCGCACGCGCCCGCACGAGCCGGAGGCCGGCCCCTTGATCAAGCGGATGGTCAACTGGGGGGCCGGGCCGCGGGCGGTGCAGTTCATCGTGCAGGCGGCTAAGGCCCGCGCGATCCTGCACGGACGCTACCACGTTTCCACCGACGACATCCGGGCCGTGGTGCACCCCGTGTTACGACATCGGATTGTCCCCAACTTCTCGGCCGAAGCCGAAGGCTATACGACCGATCGGATCATCGACGAACTGCTGGCGACCACGCCGCCCAACGAATCGGCACTGACCCAGGATGGCAGATTACACAAAGTACTTGAAACCTGAGGTCCTCGCGAAGATCAGCCGGCTCGAACTGCGAGCCCGCATGGTCGTCGAGGGCTTTATCTCCGGCATGCACAAGAGCCCCTACCAGGGGTTCAGCGTGGAGTTTGCCGCCCACCGCGAGTACGCGCCGGGCGACGACATCCGGCACATCGACTGGCGCCTGTTCGCCCGCGGCGACCGGCTGTACATCAAGCAGTACGAGGAAGAGACCAACCTGCGCACGCACATTCTGCTGGACTGCTCCCGGTCGATGCTCTATCCCGAGCACGGGCGTGACGGGCGGATGAGCAAGTACGATTATGCGGCCACGCTGGCGGCGTCGCTGGTCTATCTGCTGATGCATCAGCAGGACGCCTGCGGGCTGGTGCTGTTCGATCACCAGATCCGCGAGCAGATCGCGCCCACCTCCAGCACGGTGCACCTGCGCTCCATGATCGATCTCATCGAGCGCAACCCGCCGGACCATACGACGGACGTGAAGATGCTCTTCTCTCAGCTTGCCGAGCAGATACGGCAGCGCGGTCTGGTAGTGCTCATCAGCGACCTGCTGACGGACGTGGACTCGCTGATCGCCGGATTGCAGCGGCTGCGCTACACGCGGCATGACGTGATCGTGCTGCACGTGATGGATCATGACGAGCTGGAGTTCCCCTTCGAGGACAATACCCTGTTCGAGGGGCTCGAAGCGCCGCAGATCCGGCTGCTGACCGATCCGCAGGCGCTGCGGAGCAGTTATCTCAAGATCGTGCAGGAATTCATCCGCAAGCTGCGCTCGGCGTGCATGGATCATCGGATCGATTATGCCCTGCTGTCCACCCGTGATCCGCTGGACGCGGGGTTGGCCAGGTATCTGGCGGGGCGGATGCACAGGCTTACCAGGTGAGCCGGGAGAAGTGAGAACTGAAGAGGATGGGGATGAGAGTATGAGAGATGGAGAGATAGAGAGAATGGCCGGAGAACATTTCTCTCCATCTCTCTTACGCTCCATCTCTCCATCGGGTCAGGGCACAGGATTGGCGGTTTAATGTTTATGATGGCGGGCATACTGGCAGCGATGGTCACACCGGCCCTTCTCGTGGCGGGGGCGGCGGCGATGTCGGTGCCGATCCTGATTCACCTGCTGACGCGCCGGCGATTTCAGCGGGTGCGCTGGGCGGCCACCGATTTCCTCCTGGAAGCCGAGCGCCAGAACCGCCGGCGCGTGCGCATCGAGGAGATCATCCTGCTGGCGCTGCGCTGCCTGGCCATGCTGCTGATCGGGCTGATGCTGGCCCGGGTATTCGTGCAACCCGAAGCTCTGGCGGCGATGCTGGGCGGACGGGCTCGCAGCGAGCGAATCGTCGTGCTGGATGATTCGTTCAGTATGGGGCTCAAGATTAGGGGCGAGGGACGAGGGGCGAGGGA
>JAAXZI010000124.1 GCA_012719955.1 Phycisphaerae bacterium
CCAGCGGGTACAATATCATCTCCCAGAGTTCGCCTTCCATAGTGGGTCTCCTTTCATGCAAGAAAACAACCCAATGCTAGGCGAACTCTCTGTCTCAAATGCCCTTATCTCCCAGATGCAATTTGTTGTTCCAGAGGTGGGGGGCGCGAAGATTCAAACGCTCGGTAGCGGAGCGAACAACAACCACGCAGAAACCTGCCCAAGTTTGCAACCGAAACCATATTGAAGGAACGTCCCGGAACGCTGCGCGTCCCCGTCGTTGTGCAGTCTCGGCCCGCCGCTGTCGCCGCCCACCTGGCATGAATGAAACCTCTCCGGCGACCTGCTGTCAGCTCACGGGATCGACTCTAACGCGGCTGTTGCACCCATCGTACAAACTTCCGAACCAGCCCGCGCGGCAGGAGACGAACCGCGAACACGCCCAGCCGGTTGTGCAGCCCCGGTATGACGAGGAGTTTCCCCGCGCGAAAGCCGCGATAGCCGGCTTTGGCGACGGTCTTCACGTCCATCAGCCGCCTGGAGAGTAATGCTTTTTCCGCTCCGGCCGCGGCCATGAAGCCGGTGGCGGTCGCGCCGGGGGCCAGACAACTGACCACGATGCCGGTTCCGGCCAGTTCATCGGCCAGGGCTTCGGTGAGGAACAGGTCGAACGCCTTGGTGGCGAAGTACACCGCCTGGTAAGGCCCCGGTTGAAAGGCAGCCGTCGAGGCCACGTTGAGGATGCCGCCACGACCTCGGGCCAGCATCCCCGGCAGGAAGAGCTTCGTAAGGTGCGTGACGGCGGCAACGTTCACCTGGACCATCTCCATCTGCCGGTCGAGCGGCAGTTCCGCGAACAGCCCCACGGCTCCGAAACCGGCATTGTTGACCAGGACGTCTACCTCCACGCCCTCGCTCTGGAGCTGGTCGAAGATGGCTGCGGGCGCGGTCGGATCGGCCAGATCCCGCACCAGCACGCGGACCTGGATACCGTGTTCCCGGCGCAGGGCGTCCGCCAGTTGCTCGAGTTTCTCCACATTGCGTGCCGTCAACACCAGATTGGATTTGTCGGCGGCAAACAGTTTGGCCAGTTCCAATCCGATGCCTGAGGAAGCCCCCGTAATCAGCACGGTCTCCGCCATGAGCGCTCTCCATTTCCGGGTTCCGGCCATGTCCATTCACGGCCTGTCGGCCTGGGGGTACGGCAATTCTTTGTGGCGGGCTGGCACGGGACCTCGGAGGGCGTGCATCTTGCACGCCTTCGAGGCGGGCAGGATACCCGTCCTCCTGCTGCGCCCGGCCGCTTCACCATAATCCTTCGCCAGCCCCTCAGCCTGGCTGATCCATTGCCAACAGGTGACCCGGGGCCGGCCCATCGGTACAATCCATACCATCATCACGAGGAACTATGATATGACACCAAATGAGTTTCGTCAGTGGGGCCACAAGGTGGTGGACTGGGTCGCCGACTACATGGAGCAAGTCGAGCGCTACCCGGTCATGTCGCAGGTCAAGCCGGGAGAGATCCGGGCTCAGCTTCCCCCGTCCGCACCGGTGAAGGGCGAGCCCTTCGATGCCATTCTGCGCGACGTGGACCGGATCATCATGCCCGGCATCACGCACTGGCAATCCCCGAACTTCTTTGCCTACTTCCCGTCCAACAACTCCGGCCCGTCGATCCTGGGCGAGCTGATCTCGGCCGGGCTGGGCGTGCAGGGCATGCTCTGGGCCACCAGTCCCGCCTGCACCGAGCTTGAGACCCACGTGATGGACTGGCTGGTGGACATGCTGGGCCTGCCCGCGTCGTTCAAATCGAACACCGCCGGCGGGGGCGTGATTCAGGATACGGCCTCCTCGGCGGTGCTCTGCGCGGTGCTGGCCGCCCGCGAACGGGCCATGGATTGGAAAGGCAATCTGGACGGCCTGGACGGGAGGCTGACCGCTTACACCTCCACGCAGGCCCATTCGTCGGTGGAGAAAGCGGTTCGCGTGGCCGGCCTGGGTTCGCGCAACCTTCGGTTGATCGAGGTGGATGAGCAGTTTGCGATGCGGCCGGACCGGCTGGCGGCGGCGGTGGCGGCAGACCGGGCGGCCGGTCTGCGTCCCTGTTTCGTCGCCGCGACGGTGGGCACGACCTCTTCCACCGCGGTCGATCCGCTGCCGGAGATCGGCCGGTTCTGCCGTGAGCAGGGTTTGTGGTTGCACGTGGATGCCGCCCTGGCGGGAACGGCCGGGCTGTGCCCCGAGTTCCGCCACCTGTTTACCGGTCTGGAACTGGCCGACAGCTACGCGTTCAACCCGCACAAGTGGATGTTCACCAACTTCGACTGCGACTGCTTCTGGGTGGCGGACCGGGCCAGCCTGATTCGCACCCTGAGCATCCTGCCGGAGTACCTGCGCAACAAGGCGACCGAATCGGGCGCGGTGATTGACTATCGCGACTGGCATGTCCAGTTGGGCAGGCGGTTCCGGGCATTGAAGCTGTGGTTCGTGATCCGCTCGTTCGGGGTGGAAGGTTTGCAGGAGAAGGTCCGCAAGCACGTGGCCCTGGCCCAGGAATTCGCCGGGTGGGTCCAGGGCGACGAGCGTTTCGAGCTGGCCGCCCCCGCGCCGCTGAATCTGGTCTGCTTCCGACATCGCGGCGGCGACGAGGCCAACCAGCAACTGCTCGAGCGCCTGAATTCCACCGGACGGCTCTGCCTGTCACATACGAAGTTGAACGGCAAGATGACGTTGCGGCTGTGCGTGGCCCAGACCAACGTGGAACGCCGGCACGTGGAAGCGGCGTGGAAGATGATTCAGGAAGCGGCGGGCTGATCGCGGGGGTGGATGGCCGGGCGCTAAAGGGCGTGGGCCAGCCTGCGCCCGGGGGCGACCCGGCCTGACATGGCCGGTGTTCAACCTTCGCAGGCAACCGCCCTGCCGCCGGCTCAGATGTACTCGGCGTAGAGTTCCTTGCTCGGCCCGGGAATCACCACGGCCGACACCAGCAGCCCCTTGCCCCGCACCACCTCGGCCCCGGCATTCACACCGGAGTTGCAGTCAGCCACCGTGCCGGCCATCAACACGAAACCTTTGCCGCCCAGGGCCATGGCCAGGTGAATGCGGTACAGGGTGACGGCGGCCACCTTGGCGGCCACATCAGCGGCTTCGAGGGCGCTGGACGCGGAGAAGGTCTCGATGATGCCGATCGCGCCCGGCGTCTCGGTATGAAGCTGAACCGACTGCCCCAGCGCCGGGAAGACGCTCTTGTGCACGTTGGGGATGAGGATGTGGTCGATGATGCCGTCGGGCGCGGCATCCAGCCCGGCATCTACCGCCGCCTGGACCGCCGCGACCGACCCGGTGACCACGTTGATGAATTTGCCCGAACAGATCGTGCGGCCAAGGACGAGGGACACGTCCGCCGCTTTCAGCATGGCATCCTGGACCTTCAGTCCAATCCCAACGCTGGAGAGTTCAATCATTCCGATGGCTTCAAGCATATGTCAAACCGCACTAATGGAACCGCAAAGACGCCAAGGACGCAGAAAGCAAACCCGTTCGTTTCGTGTTTTCGCGCTTTCGTAGACTCACGACTTCTCGATCACAACGGCATCGGAAACGCCGACCACCCGACCCGCGATGCTGGCGTGGAGCACGGCGCCCAACTGGCCGGCCGGGGGTTTCGCGATCACATCGCCGGCCTCGACCGTGTCGCCGACTTTGACGGTCGGCTCGGCGGGCGCGCCGACGTGCTGCTTGAGCGGCAGCACCACGCGGCTGGCGGACAGATGATCGTCGATCAGCGGACCCTTGTTCTCGAACCGGCTGAGCCCCAGCTTGCGAACGAGCCGGCCGATGGGCACCCGCCGGTTGGCCATGTGCAGGCTAGCCCGCGTGGGGTTGGCCTCCACTTCCCAGCGATTGCCTTCTTTTAGAATGCGCCGCTTATTCTGGGTGCAGACGTTCTTGGGGTCGAGATCCTCGGGGCAGGCCATCATGGTGCACAGGTTGCACTCGCAGCAGAACTGCGTGCCGATGGTGTTGGCCTCGCCGGCCATGCTGAACACCAGTGAGCGCATGGCCTTGTGCGGCTCGATGGGGTGCCCCAGCAGGTAGCGCGGGCAGTACTCGGTGCAGAACGAGCACTGGTCGCAGGCGGAGGCCCCGATCCGCGCGATCGACTTCCACGGCAGCGTATAACGTTGCGCCAGTTTATGGTCGCGCGGCAGCACGATCAGGCCGCCGGTGGTCTTGGTGATGGGCTCGTCGAAGTTATCGCTGAACCGCCCCATCATCACCCCACCGACCAGCAGCACGGGGTCGGGCACGTTCGGGCCGCCCGCCAGGCTGATGGCTTCGCGGAACGTCACCCCCACGGGGACCCGCACGGTCACCGGGTTGTGGACGGCTCCGGCGATGGTCAGGAACTTGCGCGTGACCGGCTCGCAGCGGGCAACGTTGTAGGCGGTTTCGACGTTCGTCACCACCGCCCCCACCGCCAGCGGGATCTTGCCCGGCGGAATGATCCGGCCGGTCACATCGTACACGAGAATGAACTCGTCGCCGGCCGGATAACTGTCGGACAATTCCGCGATGCGCATGTTGGGGGCCAGCTTCGGGCGGAGGAGATCGATCACGTCGTGGTATTTGTGCTTGATCCCCACGACCGCCTCGCGGGCCCCGACCAGCTCGGCCGCGGCGGCCAGGCCGGCCAGCACCTCATCGGGGAAGGCCCGGAGCATCTCCTTGTCCTTGTGCAGCAGAGGTTCGCACTCGGCCGCATTGAGAATCACCACGTCCGCCTTGGCCTTGAGCTTCACGTGGGTCGGAAACCCGGCCCCGCCGGCCCCGACCACCCCGGACGATTCAATGGTTTGGAGTGAGGGTTTCGCCATAACTTTATGTTCGTTTAGCCGGGACGGGAATCCTGTCTCGCCCCTATCACCGCGAGAACTAATCCCCGCGCCTGCGGGAAAGGGTTCTCGCCCCAAGAGCGATCATGATACCACAGAGACGGGCCACACGCCACGAAAGGGGGTCAAGTGCCGGGCAGGGATCTGCCGTTGGATAGCATGAATGGCCGGCGGACGGCCGGCGGGCGATTCTTCGGGCGGCCAGAGCCAGCAAAAATGCATTGATTCCAGTGCAGGCGTCGCCGGCGGCCCGGATAAACCAGACTCGGAAAACCGCTTCCGGCTTGTCCCTGTCCTCTGACGAAGGGAAGGGCTCAGATGCACCAGAACAGTTTGCTCCTGTTTGAGAGGTACGCCAAGGCCTTTTTTGCGCCGACGGCCAGGGTCCTGGAGATCGGCCCGAACATCTTCCCTTCCGACTACTGCAGGATGTCCGGCATTCCCGTCGAGCAGTGGGACACGCTGGATCTGCGCAACGATCCGCGCCTGACCTACCCCAACGCGCCGGAATACCATTATCCGATCGCCGAGAACACCTACGACATCGTGATCAGCGGGCAGGTGATGGAACACGTGAGAAAGATCTGGCGCTGGGTGCGCGAGCTGGAGCGGATCTGCAAGCCGGGCGGCCATGTGATCATCATCTGCGCGGTAAGCTGGCCCTACCATGCCGGGCCGGTGGACTGCTGGCGGATTTACCCGGAAGGCATGAAAGCCCTCCTGGAGGACCACACGTCGCTGGAGATCGTGGAGTGCCGCTGCGAGTCGCTGGAGACGCCGCAATACAAGCGGCACACGCCCGGCCGGTCGCTGGAGTGGATGAATCCCAAGCTGCGCTGGTTCTACCGGATCGCGGGCAAGTTCGGGTTCCCGGTGGAGTGCTCGTACGATCTGCTGACGATTGCGAAGAAGCGAACCTAAGATTACCGTAGCGGCGTCTGAGAATTCATACACGGGAGGAGCTGACATGTTCCAGAGGAAATCTCGGGCCACACATGTTCTGCTGGCCGGCGGCGTGTTTGGTTGCTCATACCTTTGCGCGGGGACTTTGCCGGCCGTCGCCCAACAGCCGACCCAGCCTTATAAGATCGTGGTCGATCCGGCCAGCGTGACCATCCACTCGGGCAATCCGGCCGTGCTGCGGTATCGCTATGGCGGAGTGCCTTTCAAACCCTATGTGGACTACTTCGCCACGCCGGCCGGAGTGAATGTCCTTCGGGACGCCCCCGCCGACCACAAGCACCATCACGGCCTGATGTTCGCGGTCGCCGTGGATGGGGTGAACTTCTGGGAGGAGGATCAGACTCCGGGTACGCAACTGCACCAGATGCTCAATGAGGTGCGCACCGGCAAAGGCGGCGATATCTACTACGCGGGGTTCGTGGACGGCGAACTGGTGTGGCTTAACCCCCGCACCCGGTCGCCGGCACTGTTTGAAGATCGCCGCATCGAGGTCGTGCACATGAAGGACCAGAAGGCTTCATTGCTCACCTGGGATTCAGTGCTCTCCCTGCCAGAGGGCAAGAAGACGGCCACGCTGAGCGGCAGCGAGTATTTCGGCCTGGGCATGCGTTTCGTGGCTTCGATGGACCGCGGCGGCGCCTTCTTCAATGCCGAGGGCAAGACGGGGGTACAGGGCACCAACGCGGTCCGCTCGCGATGGTGCGCCTACTCCGCTGCGGCGGGCGGCAAACCGGTCACCGTGGCCATGTTCGACCACCCCGCCAACCCGCGCCAGCCGGCCACCTGGTTCACGATGGATACGCCCTTCGCCTACCTGTCGGCGACGCTGAACCTCAAGAAGGAGCCGCTGACGTTGACGGAGGATCGCCCACTGCTTCTGCGCTACGGTGTGGCCCTCTGGGACGGCAAAGTGGATGCCCGGGAAGTCGAAGGCCTGTACCGCCGGTGGGTAGACCTGTTCAAACCCCCGCCACAACAGCCGGGCCAGCCCGCTCCACAGGGCGGACCAACCGGCACGCCGCAGCCGGGCCGGTAACCGGGCATGCCCCCACCGACCCCTGCAGGGAGCAATCCTGTTGAACATGGGCGAGGAGCCGCCATTACCGGCATACCTCTGCCCGAGTTGTGCAGGCTGTTCCCGAATAGCAATCGTATTCCTGCGGGTTTTCGCGAGGGCGTTTGATTGCCTGCGTATTACCTGCGCACCGGCATCCGCGTCCCTCGCCTCAGCATTGTGCCAGTGGAGCGAAAAGACAGCCGCGGACCTTCATGGCCAGCAGCCGGCGGGCCAGCTCGCCCGACACGAGGATGGCCCGGTATGCCGAGGCCCCGTCGCCAAACCACTCCTGGCTGCGGACCGCGTGAACACCTTCCACCGGTCTGGTCAGGGCGGGAAACATCCCCCGGACAAAAGGCAAGTACTTCTTGCGCTGACAGAACTCGCAAATATTGAAGGGGTGATCCTTCATGTGCAGTTCCACGTCGAGAATCGGATCGATGCACAACTGCACGACCGTCTTCAGCTCCGTCTCCTTCCTATATGCCAGGACAGGCCGGGCGCCAATTCCGAACGGTGCGAATACCGTTTTCCAGACCGCAGACAGTGCAAAAAACTCGTCAAATACCCAATTCAGTTGCATGAGCCCCTTCCGGCCCCACTTCGGCTCGCGCCGCATGCGGAACGGCGCTTTCTGGCGGGTGCCGATTCCGCATTTCGCGCAGTAGTCAGTCAGGTCGTAGGTCAGATCCCGGTAGCCGAAACCACTGTCCGGCATGGGGTACCCGTGGTGCCAGTCTGGTTCCATTGCAAGCCACTGAGCGGAGTGGATCTTGGCGGGGGTAAACTCGGTTCGCACTGTGGTCATGATCCCGCAGGCATCCAGTACCGCCTTGATCTCCGGCCATCGCGGATCGGCCTCATCTATATCCAGCACCAGCATGTCCCGGCCTATCCCCACCGGGGTCTGTGGACAATCCAAACCAATCTCCCGGAGCCTCTCTGCCGGTTCATCGTACCAACAGGCCACCCTGTGGATGATTCTCACGCCCGCACCTCCGGTCACAGCCCACGTTCCCGCAGGATTTCAGGACAATCGGCATAAATCTGCCTCGCGGCTGCTTCGATGGATGCTCGCATTGCACTTCGGGCTCCAGCGCCAGAGGGAACTCCGTAAGCCTTCGGCCAACTCCGTTGGCTGAACCCTTGCCGGATTTGTCGCCCCTGCAGCACAGGCCAGGCGGAGCACCTGTTCCTCCGTGAGTATCCTTACGACCGGTTGCTCTACCACAAGCCGTCAATACTTCGCCTGATATCAGTAAGTAATGCAACGCGAGCATGCGCCACCGGGTCCGCACGCAGTAAAGTCACTTACTTCAGCGGCATGCCGCTTCAGATCTGTGAGCGCCACGCGGTGACCCTCCAAACGCGATGCGCCCTGACACACCTGTACCACCTCGTCTCCAACCAGCATGCAGCGCAGCCATCCTGTGCACTGGTCCGATAGATCATACGGCAGATAGATCGGGGCATTACCATGCAGTGACGCCACGAGATCATACCACTGCCCAAGACTATCCCGCAGCACTCTCTTTGTCCCCGCTATTGGATCGTGCTGCGTCGCATACAAAGAAAAGTAATAAGAGTCACACACGAATGTGTGTCCGGCAAATTCGAGAATCAGGTCTTCATGCCACCTTCCATTGGGCACGAACCGCAGCAGAAGCATGTGCAGGCTCTCCTGGTGACAGTCTCCAGCCGCCTCACCCTCTTCTGTTCCGTCCCCTGAACATGATCGATGCAATCATCCCTCGGCCGTGTATCCCGGGTGGTCCATGAAGACACCCGCTACGAAAGGATGCGCCATTCGCGAGAGTCTCTCAGAAGCGTTTCCGTTTCCAGCAGCGGGCGTTCAGAACGCGCTGAGCCCGGTGTTGCGAAACCGAGCCCGGCGGCTGCCGGCTTGAGCCTGCCGGCTGTTCTTACGCTCGACGATGGTTCCTGCCCCTTGTCTCTGGCCTCACAAATGGCATGGTAGTGCCATGATCTCAACCCGATGATGGCCAGTTTCCACCCGAATTTCCCAGATGACACTTGCGGCGGCGTATACTGAGGTGACGATTTCCCCCGTGAATACAGGCGCAAACGAAGCTCAAGCCGCTGAAACCTGGAGAATCCAATGGGTGAAGCACGCAAGGAGGCGTTGCGGGGCGG
>JAAXZI010000009.1 GCA_012719955.1 Phycisphaerae bacterium
ACATGCCTACAGAACGGCCGGTACGGAGCCCGGCCGCTACTGTCTTGCGCGGTGCTACGGTTTTGCATGGTGCTGTCAGGATCCAGGTGGAAATCACGTTCGTCTACCGCTCCTTGGCAAGCTGCCGGTAATACTGCTCGACCAGCTCGCGATACTGGCTGGGGAAATGACGGCGCAGCGACTGGAGCACGCGCTCGCGCTCCTCGGGCGGCATCTTACCCCACTCCTCGCCCGGTCGAGCGACGCCCGAACGGTGCAACTCGCCGATCCGCCCCTTGCCGCCGGGCCGCGTTGATTCCTCGGCCGGCGAAGCGGAACGCTGACCGCCCGCCTGGCCCTGTTGTTGGCCCTGGCCCTGAGAATTGCCGCCTCCACTTTGGGAGTTGGCCTGCTGGTTTTCCTGGTCCTCAGCCTCTTTGATCAGTTTGTTGAGCAGTTCGACGGCTCGCTCCTGCCTCGTCTGGACGGGCTTATCCGCCCGGCCGACTCCCAGCCGACGCCCCGCATAGACCATCAGGTCGGCTACTTCACCCAAACCCTCCGGCCGGCGGGCGGCGAGTTCCTGGAGCATCTGTCGCACCGACAGCCGGAACCGCTCGGGCGCGTCCGGATGCTGGCGCTCAAAGTTCTGAAGTGTTCTCTGTGCCTCCTCGTAGTAGAGATTGGACAGTTGGCAGTAACCCAGCAGAAAGTCCACCTCCGCCTCCAGAAAGCTCTTCTCGATCAGATCCTGCTCGCGGGTCGCCAAAGGGGCCAGCACGGCCTGGGCCTCTTCAAGTTTCTCCTGCTCCACGAGGGCGCGGGCCAGCAGGGCCGACGCATGCAGCGATACGTAGGGATCCTTGTTGTCCGTCATGGATCGCAGCGCCGCTTCTGCCTGGGGATACTCCTCCTTCTCAAGGGCCGCCACCGCGTTGCGATACGGCTCGGAGAGGATGGCAATGCCGGCGCTCAGGAATTCCGAAGGGTCTTCATCCGCGCGGTGCTGTTCCCAGCCCTGCGCGATGGCCGTTTTCGCCGAGGCGGCCACGGCCGGCGAAGCGTTCACATGGGCCACGAAGGCATCGATCACCTTGAGGGCCGCCTCACGCTTCTGTTGGGGCGAAAGAATAGGGCGCGGCTCGACGAGGGCCGGCTGCGTGGCCGGCAAGGTCGTCGGCGTCTCGGCGGCGAATGCAGACACCGCAACGACCGACAACAGCGCAGCCGCGCCATGAACTGAGAACTGAAAACTGAAAACTGAAAACTTCTCTCTCATCACACCACGTTCCTTGCGTTCCGTCCGCACTCCGCAAGCCACAGTGCCTACTGGCCGGTGATCCGCTCGTGCATCTTCCGGGCCAACTCCGCGACTTCCTGCTGCCGGCGGGCAATCTGCTCCAACGCGCGGCGGGCCTCCGCTTCCGGCGCGTCGGCGTGCTCGGCATGGAAGTCCTGCGTCTGGCGGTTCACCCGCTCCTGGCAGGTGCGCAGCAGCTTGAGCTCCGCCGAACTGGGTAGCAGCGGCGGATTCTTCTGCTGGCCACTATCGTTGCCGCCAGCCTGGCCACTCTGGAGCTGGTCGCGCAGCTGCCTGATGGCCCCGATCAACTCCTTCAAGGTGGTCACGATATCCGACTGGATGCGCTGCGTCCGCGCGCCGGTCTGCCGGTCGTGCAGCAGTGAGGCCACCTGGCTCATGTCCTCGCGCATCTGCTCGACGATCCGCGGGAACACGACGGTAGTGCCTTCTTCCTTGAGAATGTTGAGCGCCTGGCCGGCCTGATCCGCGACCCCGGCCTGGTCTTGCGCGAGACCCGCCAGCTTCAACTCGTCGGTGCGATCCCAGGCTTGCCGGCCCTTCTTGTCCAGCCCCAGGGTGCCCTCGTTGATCAGCGTCTGCCGGGCCAGCATGGCCCGGAAGCGCGACTCCAGTCCGCGAAGAATCTCCTCCTGTTGCTCGCGGCGAAGCTGATCCAGCGCCTGTTCCAGTTCGCGCTGGGCCTGTTCGAGCTGCTCGATGGCTCTCTGTTGTTCGGGGCTGGCCTGCCGGGGTTTGTTCTTCTCAAGCTCTTCGACGGCCTTGCGCATGTGCTGCTCGGCCTGTTCGACGTTGTGATTCCCGGGGGCCGGCGGCTGGGGGCGCTGCGCTTTCTGTTCGCCCTGCTCACCCTGCTCTCCCTGTTGCTGCGGCCCGCCCTGCTGCTGACCGGATTGCTGGCCGCCCGGCTGTCCGCCCTCCTTCGCATCTCCGGCCTGGCCGTTCTTCATCCGTTCGGCGAGATCGGCGGCCTGCTTTTGGAGTTCGCGCTGCCGACGGGCGGCTTCGGCCTGGTCGAGTTGCCGGCGCGTCTCCTGCTCCTGCTTCCTGAGCTCCCGCAGGGCCCGCCGGAGCGACTCCAGGGCCTTCTTCTGCATGGGCAGGGCTTCCGGGATGGCCTGCTTGTCCAGGGCGTTCTCCGCCGAATGCATCTGACCGGCCGCCTGGTTTACATCTTCCCGCGCCTGCCGCATGCCGGCCTCGATGGTCGCCTCATTCCCGGGCGCTTCGCTCTTGCCTTCAGCGGCCTGCTCTGGAGTCGGCTGGTCGTTGGCCCCTTTGTCGGCCGCATCTTTCCCAGCCGCCTTGTCTCCGGATTGGCGATCGCCGCCCGGGGAACGTGCTTCCGGCTGGTCGGCGGGGCCGCCGGCGGGCGTTGGCTTGCCGGGGGTAGCCTGGGGACGGCCTTCACCTTCCGGCGGATCGGCTGCGTTGGCCGGGTCTTCCAGGCGTTTGCCCAGCTCTTCGGTCTCCCGGCGGACGGCGTTCTGCGCTTGGGCCAGTTTGCCGCCCGTGTCAGCCTCGGCTCCCTGGACGGCAGCGGACGCCGCCTCGACTTCCTTCTGCTGCTTCTCTATCAGGGCCTCGAGCCGGGCAATGGCCGCCTGGATGCCGGCCAGCATGCGGGCCAGGCGGGGAGCGGCGTCAACCCGGGTCTTGAGCTCCCGCTCGTTCTCCAGCAGACGCTGCACCCGCGCGCGGTACTCCCTGAGGCGATCCATCTCCTCGGCGCGCTGGCGGGTGTTGTCCCCTTCCTCCAGCAGGATCTTGAGCACGCCTTCCAGGCCTTTCATCACCGCGATCTGGCGTTCCCCCGCGTCGGTCAGCTTGCCTTCCTCCAGGAGCTGAATCGCATCCTCCATGTGGCGACGAATGAGCAGCTCCTGGGCCCGCTTGATGGCCGCCTCCATCTTGCGGGCCTGCTCCGGCTCGGTCCTGGAGAGTTGCTCCGTGAGCCGGAACATTCGATCTTCCAGTTGGGTCATGCGGTCGCGAACGATCTGCTGCCGGGTAGCCAGCGGATCGCGGGCCCGGCCGGCCGGATCACCAGCGGGAGAAGTAGCCGGCGCCTGAGCGAAAGCAGCCCAGGCACCAACAAGGTGGATGAATACAAACCATTTCACTACGGTCATCCTCATGCCAGCACCCCACCGGCCTATTCCATTCTATTCTCTGTGCCCTCTGTGCTCTCTGTGGCCGAGTCCTCTTCCGCACACGCAGTGGCCGGAAAACGCCCCCCGGCCCTATTTGGACGGCTCTGCAGCCGGCTGTGTTCCCGCCGGGGCGGTTCCAAAAATCTCCTCCTCGATGCGTTTCTCGATCTCCTCGTTGAGGTTGCCTTGCATCTTGAGCACCTCCCGCAGCAGGGCTATCGCCTCCTGGAAGCCTTCCCACTTCTGCATGTTGGCCAGGACGCGGTTCATTTCCGCCAGAACGGCATCCTGGGCGGCCTTCGCGGTTTCGAGCGTCTCCGGCAGCACCTCGCGAGACAGGGCATCCAGTCCTTCCGCGGCCGTCGGCATGCGCGTGCGGCTGATGCGCCCCATGGGTTCGATGATGCCGCCGCCGAGGCGCGCTTCCACCGTGGGATTGGCCATGCCGTTGATTTGCAGCTCGGACAGCACCTGCTCGAACTGCAGGCGGATGACATTGAGCCGACTGGCGTGGTCGCGCTGACGTCGGGCCAGGAGGTTGAATGCCTTGAGCCGGTCCCGACTCGGCTCCGCCGTGCGCACCGGGCGGCTCAACGACAGCATCTCGGCGTACAACTCCTCCTGGGCTCGGATGAGCCGCTCGAAATCCTGCCGGTATTCCTGCTCGCGACGGTTCAGTTCGGCCAGCAACTCCTCGCGGCTGACCACGCGGAGGATTACATTGGCTGACTGCCCCAGGTTCGGCCCGGACACATCGTCAAAATCCCGGGCTTCCGCACGGAGGGTCAGCCGGTCGCCCTCGGCCAGACGATGGGCGGCCGCCGACCATTCGATGGTCCGGGTAAACGTCTTGGTTCCCGGCTCGAAACCCTCCAGGGGCTCGCTGACCGGCTGGGAGTCCTTGCGGCCCGGATCGTAAACCAGTTCGGCCGTCGCCAGCCCATACGCATCCGCGAAATCCACTTCCACGGGCAGCACAGCCTGCGGGGTGATCATCTCCCCGACGCCCTTCACGCGCAACTTGACGCCCGGGGGCCGGTCGGCCAGCAACCGCACCGACAGGCGCAGCGGCGGCGAGCGGTCGCTGACGTTGGTGAAGCCCAGCTCATCCTCCAGCAGGAAGCTATAGGAGGCCGTGGCACCCGGGGCGTCTTCCGCGGTGAACGCGTTCCGTTCGCCCCGGTAGGGAGCGCTGGTCGTGGCCCGTCCCGCCGGACCGAGCTCCGCCCGTGTCCCGCCCATCTCGCGAACCAGGACCGCCCTAACCACCGGCTTGTTCGTACGGATGTGGAACTGAAGGTGACTGCCCTTCAGCACTTCCGCCACCGTCTGTCCGGAGCGCAGCGAATAAGCCTCCAGCCGGGTGTAGGCCGGCGGGGCAACGGCCATGGTCACCTCCTCCACCCGCGGGCGTTCCACCACCTCGATGGTAAACCAGTCGGTGCGGGCATCGCCGCCGCTGATTCGACACAGCAGGCTCTCCTCGATCCGCTCGAACATGTGCGTGAAGCTGGTGGTTCCCCCGGCCCCGCCGGCGGCCTGGGCCACCACCGCCGGCATCTGCCGGCGTTCGGTGGCGCCGGTCGAACCATCCTGGTGCAACGCTCGCGATTCGATGAACACCTGCCGGGGCGTCTCGTAGCCGGGCACCACGTCCGCGAACACGTTCACATCGTCGCCGCGGGCGGCGAGCAGTTTGCCCTCCTGAAGTCCGGCCACCATCAACCGGTTTCGCTGCGGCCACTCGGTATCCATCAGGAGGATGTTACGCTGAAACCACAAAGCCATGGTCGGTCGGGCGCCGATGATGAAAATGGCCAGCAAGCCCATACAGGCGAAGGTCACGGCCGCCTGCTTGCGGGCCCTGCGATGACAGAGCACATCCTCGAAACGCAGGTCGGCCGTGTGTCGATCCGCCTCGCGTACGACCGCTTCCATGAACTCCCGCGAGTAGAGGGGTAAGCCGTCGCCGGCATCAGCTCGCGCGAATTCGACCGCGCTGATCAGCCGGCTCTTGAGCTGCGGAAACCGCCGCTCGACCAGCAGGGCGAGTTCCCTGCTGCCGGCCGGCACGCGCAACGGCTGCCAGACCCATCGCCAGGCAATAAGCCCCAGCAGGATGATCCCGGAGATGAGCTGCCCCACGCGGATATCATGCTCCAGCCGGAACGCCCGATCCAGCAGGAGGGTAATCAACATGCCCGCAATGGCCGCCGGAAACAGGATCGCCAGCCCGTCCAGCAGTATGTACAGGCGCAAACGCCGGCCCAGCCCCCGCAGCCGGGGGATGAGGGAGACGTCGAACTGTCGTTGTGTGGCCTCGTTGACCATGCGGTCTCTCTTGACCTTCAGAGCCCGGTCGTCTCGGGCTTACGCGCACAAGGCGGGCACGACGCCCGCTACCGATCAGAGCAGGTGCGAACGCTTGCGCACCAGCCACTCCACCCCCAGCAGCACCACCAGCAAGGCCAGCGTCCACCAGCGGTCCCAGAGCCGGATCGGCTGGCCGGTGAGAATCAGGCTGGTGGTCTTGCTGGGGATCAGCGACGGCACCTGCTCCAGCTCGTCGATGTCCAGGTACCGGCCGCCGGCCGACTGGCTGGCCAGAAGCTGCAACGCTTCCCGATCCAGCTCCGGCCGCTGGAACTCCAGCTCCGGCCGGCCCACGCGCACCTCCGCATTGATGTGAGCCGCCGGCGTGCCCGCCCCGCCGGGCAGCTCGATCCGCACGGTGTGCGGCCCCAGCTCCGAGGGCACGAACTGGCCGCGATACCAGCCGGGACGATTGGGCTGCGGCTGGAGGGTCAGCGTCGGGCCGGCCGTGCCGCCCACCTGCACGTTGGCCCGCACCTCGGCCTGCTGAAGCGGCAGGTGCCGCGCATCCAGCAGGCGCGCCTCAACCCGCACGACCTCGCCCACCGCATACCGATCCCGCTCAAACTGGATCAGCCCGCGCTGCTGGCCGGATACCAGCTTGCCTTCCACCAGGTGACGCAGAAGCTGCACCCAGAAGCGATTGAAGTAGCGATCCCCCTGCCGCCGCCAGCGCCAGGTCGTGTCGAAGGCCAGATATCCAGTCCGCCCCGAGCCGAAAAACTGAGTGGCCAGCAGCACGTGCCCGCCGAACGAATTGCGCATCCGCGGATTGGAATGCCGCAACAGGACCGTGGCCACGGGTTTCTCGCGCCGCACCGGGTAATGCCAATAGACCCCCGTCAGCCGGCTCCAGACCTGCACGTTTTCGGCCGGCGAATCGGACATGGCCAGCACCGGATGTCCGGTCACCTGGGGGGGCACGACAAACGGCCAGGCCTGGGTCTGGAAGTGACCCATCTCGTTGAGCATGAGATCGGCCTCGTTCGCATCGATCACCACCGGAAGCAAGTCCCGCAGGGCTTGCGTGCCGGCCTCATGGGCGAAGCGCGGCCCGTGAATGCGCCCGGCCACGTAGAGCAGCCCGCTGCCATAGCTGCCCACAAGCTGCTCGACGTGGGCCGTCCAAGCCGGATCAATGTCGCCCGGCTGAGGATCGAGGAGGATGATGCAATCGTATTGGAACAACTCTTCCTGCGTACGCGGAAAGCGCTCGATGACCGTGTTGCCGTCGCGGACGGCCTCTTCGTCGGCCGACTGGAGCCATATGCTCACGTCGAAGGTGGCGTCGCGCTCCAGGAGCCGGCTGAGATACTGATACTCCCACGTCGGCCCGCCGGAGACCAGCAACACGCGCATCTTGTTCTCCAGGGCGCGAACGGTCGTCTCCTGCTGATTGTCATCCGTGAGCGTCTCACCCTCCTGGGGAGCCACACGGACGGCCAGGGTCATTTCCCCGGGCTCGTCGATCCGCCGGTCGAACGTCACCGGCTCTATGACGCCGCCCGGGCCGACGGTGATGCGTTTGGAATCGACCACGGCCGGTTGGGTACTCAGCGCGGGCCGGGTGCTGGAAGGCGGCGTTCCCTGGAGCAGCTCGACATGGACCACGGCCCCGTCGAGGCCCTCCGCGCGCAGGTGGGCCGTCACCTTGAAGGGATCTTTCACGAATACGTTGGGAGGAGCTTCGAGGGCGGCAACGGTGATGTTGCGCGGCGGCGACGGATCACCCACCCCGACGGCGATGATGGGGATCTTTTTCCCTCTGGCGTAGCGGGCCACGACCTCGGCCGGTTCACCATGGTTGAACCGCCCATCCGAAACAACGATCACGCCCGAAATCGGCCTCCCCCCCTGCGACTCGACCGCCTGACGCACGGCCCGTCCAATATCCGTCGCCGTGCCCAGCGCGGATTGAGAAAGGTGGAACCCGCCACTGCTCGAGGCCAACGTGACCTCCGAGATGCTTCCCTCATCCCCTTGTCCCCTTGTCCCCTTGTCTCCTTGTCCCTGCGCAACAGGCACCAAGTCCCCTTCCGCGGTAACCCGCCCCAACGGCGTCAGCTTGTCGCCAAAGGCGAACACCTCCACGGCGTTGCGCTGGGCCAGTTCACGCAGCAGCCGCCCCGCTTCCCGCCCCAGCGCCGCTTCCACCAGTTGCTGTCGAGTTAACCCGGCAGGCGCCGATCCCGTGCCCGCCAGGGCCCGTTCCACCCGTTGGGCATCCTCCGGGCGCGGATAACGGTCGCGCAGGCCCATACTTGCCGAGGCATCCACCAGCAGCAGCGTCAGCGATTCCACCCGCCGGTGAATGTATGTCGCCAGCACCGGCTCCAGCCACACTGCGGCCAACACCAGGATGGCTCCCGCCCGCAACGACGCGAGCATCATCCGCCGGCTCCACGACGCCCCCGCTCGCTCCTCGCGTCGGTACAGAAAGAAGACCAGGTAAAGCAGCCCAATCAGCATCACGAACAGCCCGACCGCCGCCCACCCGCCGGGCAAACGGGCGAACTCCAGCCGCCGCTCCACCCACACATCCGCCGCCAGCATGGGAAGGTTCGCGTTCATGCTCCCCTCCCGCGCCACAGCGCCCGCCAGTTGCGATCGGAGCCAAACCACACCGCCAGCGCCTGTTCGAGCATCAACACCGCCACCAGGGCGATCAGCAGGCTGGGCCAGAGCTCCCGGCGGGCCTGATCGTCGCCCTGATGCAGGAGGGCCTCGCCAGTCACATACTCCGCCGGGAGACCGGACAGCGAGTCCAGCAGCGCCGCCCGGTCGGCCCGCTGCAGGTTGCTCTCCCGCGGATCGACATTGATCGCCATCTGCTCCAGCACCTCGGACCCGCTGGTGTCGGTCAGCTCGAACCGGTACAGCCCGGGCTGGCCAGTCTCTGCCCAGTAAATAGTGGGTAGGTTGTCGTCCGGATCGGGCAGTGCTTCGATGCGCACGGCCGGCTCCTCGGGATAACGCGGCGACTGGAGCGTGACCACCGGTCGATAGCGGGCCGGATCCAGCCGCAGCCGGATGGGCTCGCCCACAAGCTGTTCACCACCTTGGGCTGGCGGACGGGCCAGATACTGGGCCAGTTCCATGGCCAGCACTACGAACACCGGCCGATTCGGCAGGTTGGTCCATTCCTTGTCAATCGTGCTCGTCCACAATACCACGCGCCCGTTGCCAAAGGATCGTTCCACCAGGGCCGGTCGCCGGTCGGGATCTTCAAAACGCAACAACACCCGCGCCGGCGCCCCCCCGGGGGGGTGGGCCTCTTTCGGGG
>JAAXZI010000125.1 GCA_012719955.1 Phycisphaerae bacterium
CGGGCGAAGGGCATGGGCCGGCCTGGGCGGGGCTGCTCGCTGCCGAGGGTAACACGATCGGGGTGAGAGGCGTCGCTCCGAAGGCGTCGCTGATCGGCGTTCGAGCCCTTGGCGCCACCATCTTGGGGCTGGCCGATGCCTTTGTTTTTGCCGAGGCGAGGGGGGCCATGGTCATCAGCAACAGTTGGGGATTGAACTATCAGTGGGCGCCTACCATTCCACCCATCCTGGACACGATCCTGGCGGATGCCGTCAGGACGGTTGCCACTCGCGGCCGGGGCGGACGTGGGGCCTTGGTCCTGTTTACCTCCGGCAACAATAACATGCTCCTGGCGTTCAACCGGCCGACTGCCGCACAGCCGTACGTCATGGCAATTGGTGCCACGATGCGCGACGACACACTGGCCTGCTACAGCAGCTTTGGACCGGAACAGTCGGTGGTGGCGCCCGGGGGTGGCAGTGCCGGATGCTATGAATCGGATATAGTCACGACAGATGTCCAGGAGTCGCTGATTCCACCTGTGCAGTTCCCCATGGGAATGCAAATACGCGGCATTAACCCGGCGACAAAAATGGTCATTGATCCCCAGTCTCGGTCTTGGATGGAAGTCATCGACCCGAGCATTAGCGATTTTCCGAACCTGGCTTATACCCGCCACATGAACGGCACCTCTGCCGCCTGCCCAATTGCCGCCGGCGTCGCAACCCTTGTATACAGCGTTAATCCGAACATGACTGCCAGGGAGGTCAAGAATCTAATCGAGCATACGGCCAAGAAGGTTCAGTTGCCCAATGAGCATTTTGATACGGTGACCGGACACAATCAGCGCTTTGGGCATGGCCGGGTGGATGCTTATGCCGCGGTGCTCGCCGCCCAGGCAGGCAAGTCCTGGCCGAGCCCGGTCAAGAATGTACAGACAGTCAGCTCTCAGGCCCTGGTTCGAATAAACTGGGACAATCCCGACTGGGATGGAGACGGGACGATTGACGAGGACGTGGCCGGCGTGCTGGTAGTCCGGGCGCCTCTGGGCCAGTTGGAATGGGCACCGGTCGATGGACTCCGCTATGACGTCGGTCAGATCGTCGCCCCTGGCACCATGGTGGTGGCCAATGATCTCATCGATTCTCTCGACCAGACCGGTCTGCCCAAGGGCGCTTTCGAGTACGCCATATTCGTGCGCAATGCGGCCAACTACTATTCCTGGGGCCGGCGGTCGAACTTCTCTTCCACCGGCGCGGTGACCGTACCCCTGGCGTCGATCATAGCCAACGTGTCCACCGGTCCCGCCCCGTTGTCTGTACACTTCACCGGCGCGGGCGTGGATCAGAGCCCCATTGTTGCCTACACCTGGAATTTCGGCGATGGCAGCACCGGCAGCGGCTCGGTGGTTGATCACACCTATACCTCGTCGGGGCAGTTCACGGCCACGCTGACCGTCGTCAATGCGGTTGGTCAGGCGGCCCAGGCTTCAACGGTCATCAATGTCCTGCCCGGCGAGAACGTACCGCCGACGGCCGGCGTCAAGGTGTCCCCGAAAGTCGGCCAGGCGCCACTCATCGTCCTCTTTGAAGGAGCCGGCACCGATGTAGACGGCACGGTGGTGCGCTATGATTGGGACTTCGGCGATGGCACCGTGGGGGCGGGACAGGTGGTCGAACACATTTACCTCGATCCCGGCACGTACGGCGTCACGCTGACCGTCACCGACAACGCCGGCGGACAGGGCATGGCCTCTGCTCTGGTGACGGTGCAGGCGGATACGGCCGCGGCAGCCGAGATCGTGACCTCAGATCAACAGCGCGGCCTGCCCGGTGTCTGCGGAGGCGGTGCGGCCAGCGCCACCATTGCCAGCGTGATCGGCCTGTGCGGCCTGATGGCCTTCCGCCGGCGACGCTGATTGATCCCCGGCCCGTGTCCTCCGGCGAAGGTTGACGACGCGCGGGGAGACCGAAGCGCCCTCGACAGGGCGTGCTGGCCCTGAGCTAATTCCTCTTTCCCGTCATACGGTTTCGTGACCGGCCTCGCGTGAACGGCCGGTCACCCAGCTTTTGGTCGGATACTTACCCGGCCGCTCCAGAAAGGGGGAACACTCCGACTGGTACAATCTTTCAGGATGCACTCTTAATCGAACAGCCGTGGTTGGCGGGGGTCTTCTACCCGGCTCTCGAATTCGCCGGCAGCGGTTTCGGTGATGACCAAGTCGCCCGGGCTCACCTGGTCGGGGCCGGTGATGATTCGCCGCCCGCGTTTGAGCCGGGTGATACTGAAGCCGCGGGCCAGTGTCTGGCGGTAGCTGCTGGCTTCGATCCGGGCATGGAAGGATTCGAGGCCGCGGGCGTCCAGTTCAAGTCGATGTTTCACCATGCGAACCAGGTGGCGCAGGTCCTGGCGGAGGGCCATCTTTTCGCTTTGGAGCCGGGCTGTCGGCTGGCGGGCCGCGAGCCGGACGTGAATCTCGTGCAGTCTTTCGCGGTACCGGGCAAGTCGTCGCGAGCAGCCGTAGGCCAGTCGCGAAAGCATCTCGTCAAGCTGTTGTTCAGCCCGCCGCAGATGGCCGCACGGGTCGCGGAACCATTCGAGCCGCTCGATGCCGGCCAGGTCGCGGTGGGCGTGGTCGAGGTGATTCCGAATGGCCCGGCGGAGTCGTAATTCGCAGCCGGCCAGGTCGTCCAGCACTTCATCCAGTACGGGGCAAGCCAGTTCGGCTGCCGCGGTCGGAGTGGGGGCCCGCAGATCGGCCACCAGGTCGCAGATGGTCACGTCCACCTCGTGCCCCACGCCGCTGATGACAGGAATACGGCTGGCATGAACGGCTCGGGCGACCACCTCTTCGTTGAAGGCCCATAAGTCTTCGAGTGATCCGCCGCCGCGGCCGACAATCAGCACGTCGATGCCGCCGAGTGAGTCGGAGAAGCGGTTGAGGCGGGCGATGGCCGCCGCAATCTCTTCGGCCGCCCCTTCGCCCTGGACCTTCACCGGATGCAGCAGGATGGACGCGCAGCAATAGCGGCGCCGGATGGTGTGCAGGATGTCACGGATGGCCGCCCCCGTCGGGCTGGTCACCACCCCGATGGTCCGGGGGAAACGGGGGATCTTCCGCTTGCGGGCCGGGTCGAAAAGGCCTTCGCGCTCCAGCCGGGTGTGAAGCTGGCGAAAGGCCAGTTCGAGTGCTCCCACCCCGCGCGGTTCGAGCCGGTTGATATAGAACTGGTACTGGCCTCGCGGCCCGTAGACATCCACGTAGCCGGTCGCAACCACCTCCAGGCCGTCGGTGGGCTTGAATTTGAGTCCGGCGGCGTTGGATTTCCACATTACCGCCTTGATCTCGCCCTGATCGTCCTTGAGGGTCAGGTAGACGTGGCCGCTGGAGTGTCGCGAGAGATTGCTGATCTCGCCGACCAGGTGGATCGTGCCGGGCAGATTGTCGGCGAGCACCTGCCGGATGAGCGCGTTGAGCTGGCTGACGGTCAGTGGGCGCAGGTTGGACGGAGCCTGGGGGATTGT
This sequence comes from Phycisphaerae bacterium, assembly GCA_012719955.1. GTDB lineage: Bacteria > Planctomycetota > Phycisphaerae > UBA1845 > PWPN01 > JAAXZI01. Next base: position 3,506 of record JAAXZI010000125.1, read on the forward strand.
CTGCCTGCGGTCGCGGTCAAACATCGAAGGCGAGCGAGAGTCGAAATCTTTCCGAGGCGGAGACACTGAATGTTCCTCAACGATTCCCTCAATCGGCTTCGTCGCTTCCTGCGTCCGCGATACCGCGCACCTGTACGCGTTCAATGTGCACGGTCTTGCCGGTGGTACTGTCCACCCGGGCCACGATCCCGCACAGGCGGGGGTCGTCGGTGGCCACGTCGAAGGGGGTGGGAATGGTGGTGATCATTGCCCGGAGAACCCGGTCTTTACGCCGGCCCAGGACGGAGTCGTACGGGCCGGTCATGCCCAGGTCGGTGATGTAGCCGGTGCCGGCAGGCAGGATGCACTCGTCGGCCGTCTGCACGTGGGTGTGCGTGCCGAACAGGACGCTGACCCGCCCGTCCAGGTGCCAGCCCATGGCTATTTTTTCGCTGGTGGCCTCGGCGTGCATGTCCACGACGACGATCTTCACCTCCGGCGGGATCTGCTTGAGAACGCGGTCGATGGCCAGGTAGGGGCAGTCGGTGGGGGGCTTCATGAACAGCCGCCCCAGCAGCGACACGACCGCCACTTTCACGCCCAGCGCGGTTTCCACCACGGCGTAGGTTCGCCCCGGCGCGGTTTGCGGAAAATTCGCTGGCCGGACGATGCGGTCGGAACGCTCCAGGACGGGGATGATCTCCTGGCGACGGTAAATATGGTCGCCCATGGTGATCAGATCCACCCCGTATCGTCGGAGCTTGTCGAATAGCTGCGGCGTAAGCCCTGAGCCGCCGGCGACATTCTCGGCATTGCAGATGACGCAATGGATGTCGTGCTCGCGGACGAGGCCGGGCAGAGCGTTGGAGACCGCAGCCCGCCCCGGCCGACCGACGACGTCACCTATGCACAAAAGGTTAATCAACATGAAGATAGCGCTTTCCAGCCGCGGTGCCGATTTTGGCCGCGGAATTATATCTTATGGTAGGGCCGGGACGTTGCTGTGTCATCTCTTGAGTGCCCGGCCGGGCCACCGGAAAACCACATGGCAAGCATAAACGGGCTTGGGCTCATGTTTCCGTCCCCGGGACCGGGTATAATCCGGCCATGAAGTTCACCAAGATGCACGGTTTAGGCAATTGCTACATCTACGTCAACTGTTTTGAAGAGCAGGTGGCCGACGCTTCCGCCCTGGCCCGGGCGGTCAGTGATCGCAACACCGGCGTGGGCAGCGACGGGCTGATTCTCATCTACCCCTCGCGGACGGCGGATGCCCGCATGGAAATGTACAACGTCGACGGCTCCCGCGGGCAGATGTGCGGCAACGCTATCCGTTGCGTGGCCAAGTACGTGTACGACCGGGGGATTTCCCGCCGGAACCCCATGCGGATCGAGACCGACGCGGGCGTGCTGACCCTCGATCTCACGGTACGCGAGGGCAAGGTGGCCCTGGCTTGCGTGGACATGGGGGCGCCCCGGCTCCGCCCGGAGGATCTTCCCGTGGCGCTCTCGCCTGAGCAGATGGTCAACCATCCGGTCGAGGTGTTGGGCCGCGAGGGCCGGATGACCTGCGTCTCCATGGGCAACCCGCACGCCGTGGTGCACGGCATCCCTCTGAGCCTGCTGGGGCCGGCGGAGCTGGCCGCCGAGGGCCGCCGGCTGGAGACCCATCCGATGTTCCCTGAGCGCACCAACGTACACTTTGCGGAGGTGCAAGGCCCGGGTGAGGTGACCGTATTGACCTGGGAGCGCGGCAGCGGCGCGACGGCCGCATGTGGCACGGGGGCATCGGCAGTGTTGGTGGCGGGTGTGCTGACCGGCCGGAATGGCCGTAAGGCGACCATTCACATGCCGGGGGGCGACTTGCTGATCGAGTGGCGCGAGGCCGACAATCACGTCTACATGACCGGCCCGGCAGTGGAGATTTTCAGCGGAGAATGGCCGGAAGGCTGATCACCGCCGGCGCGTGCGCTGCGGCTTGGACGCAGCGGACTTGGGCGGCGGGCTGAAGGTAGGCTCGGCGGTTGTGACCGGGCGGGCATCGGCCACGGTCTCAGGCCTCGGGCGCGGCCGGGAAGCGCGGGCCAGGATCTCACGCAGCGTCGTGCAGCCTTTGTTGCGCGGGTCGTGCAGGATCTGGAGGGCCAGCACGTCGTAATAGGTCATCATCGGCGAGAAATCATTGACAAACTGCGGATTGGGCGGGCTCTTGCCCTGCATGCGCGAGAGCAGGCCGACGCGTGTATGGCCCAGGCCGAGGACGTGGCCGACTTCATGGGCCAGGACGCGCGGGCAGGTCTCCGCGGGATCGGTCCCCAGGGCCAGCAGAATCTCCATCGGCGGCTGGAAGTAACCTTGGGCGTCCCATTTCATAAAGGTGACGCCGCCCAGGCCCAGCAGTTGCGGTGAATTGGAGGCCACGTAACGGACGGGCACGATAACCGAGCCGGCTTCGATCTTACCGGTCGTGCCGATCCGTGCTTCCGCCGTGATTGCGCCGTCCGTCCACTCGCCGATCAGGGCCACGAGGAACTTGACGTACCGCTCGATGGCCGTGCTCGGCGATTTGTCGAGTTGAAAGACAATCCGCGTGCCGGGTTTCCAGCGTCGGGCGGCGGCCTCGAAATCCACGCCGTGGCCGTTGTCCGAAAGGGGGCCTGTGCCTCCGATCAGCGCGCTGAGCACCGCATCGGAGCGCGAGCCGGCGATCACGTTGAATTCGCTGGTGGATTCGCCGATGGTGCTGGTGGCGGTCAGCACGTATCCATCAGGCACCTCCGCGCAGCTCACCTGGAACCGCCCGCGTCCATCGGCGCGCAGCGTCCGCAGGTATTTGCCGGCTTCCCCCACGCGGTCCAGGTACAACTCGATGGTCGCGTTGGGATCGGCCAGGCACTCCACGATGTTGTCGTTGATGGTCAGCGGGGTGGGAACCAGCGGATCGATGTGCAGCGGCCCGCGGTAGATGGGCCGCATGCCGTTCTTGTGGAACAATGACCGGCTCACCCGCACCTTTCCGCCGTCGCGTGCGTCGAGGCATCCGATCCCGCTGTAGCGATTGCGCGTAAACCCGCAGTGGATGAACTGGCCAGTGGACGGCCCGCGCAGGCTTGCGCCGTGGGCGCCGTTGCCGGCAAAGAGACTTCCCGTGGCCGTCACCGAAGAATGACCGAAGAGAATCAGCCCGTATTCGCCGTTGTTTTCGAGCACGGATTCGGTCAGCGTCAGCCGGGCGCGTTCCTGCAGTTCGATGCCGCGTCCGGCACTCTTGCGCAAACGCGTCTTGATCAGTTCAGCGGAAGCATTGTCGGTGGCGAAGATACCGAACCGACGCCCCTCCTCGATCACGCATCCGTCGCAGCGCACGACCGCATTCTCACTCAGATCGATGCCGGCGAACCTTCCTTGACGCAGAGTGCAGGCGGTCAGATCCGCCTGGCTGGAATGGGTCAGGACGACGTTCCAGTCGCCGTTCTTGTCCATCCGGCAATCCCTGGCCTGTAGGGTGGCCTGATCGAACAGGGCCAGGGCGGATTGACCATTGCCCTCCAGAACGCAGGCCGAGAGGGTAGCGGTGGTGTCGCCGTGCAACTCGACGGCATGGGTCTGGTTGTTCAGGAAGCGGCATTGTGACGCGGTCAGGGTGGCTTTGCCGAAGGCGGCCAGGCCCGGCCCGTTGCTGTCACGCACGGTGACCTGGCTGAGCGTGAGCTGGGCGCCCTCCTTGAGCAGGATGGCCCGTTGGCCGCCGCCACGAAGCGTGAGATTCTCAAGGGTCAGCTTCTGGCCGCCGCCCACCACGATTCCGGCGTCGGGACATTCATTCAGGTCCAGCACGAGCCCGGCGGCAATGGACCCGCCGTCAATACGGTCGTGCCCGCCGTTGCCGGCTTCGAATACCAGGGGCTTGGCCGGGCGGATGACCAGTCCGGCGGGAGTGCCCAACGCCACATCAAAATGAATCGTGTTGTTGGCGGGATCCCGGGCTGCGCGGGCGATGGCGTCCGCCAGGGTGGTTTTGCCGGCCTCGGTGCCGGGCGCGAGAGAATTCACCACGATGAGGGTGGGGTTATCGGACCCCTCGGTGCGCGGACCGGAGGAACGCGTGCCCGCTCCCAGCGTCAGCAACAGGGCCGTAGCCAGCCCAATGCCCAGCAGGGAGCCTGGATAGGTTCGCCCCAGTCGAATGAATTCGCGCATGGGCAAAGATTCCCCTTCGGCACCTCTTCTTGCTCTCACTCTGGCAAGCCGCCTCCGGCGGCCCTGACCCGCCTCCGCGGGGCCTCTGGGCAGACTCCGGGCTCCATGCCGTATCTGGTGGTATCGGTAGAGGGCGGGTTACCGCTTGAAAAACAGGCACCTCATGGCCGAAGGGCAAGACGAAAGATTGAAGCGTCATGACAATCGCGGCTAATCCCCGGCCGGTTGTCAGATCCTGGACGGGCCGATAGGCTGTTCGACAGCACCTGGGAATACGTAATTTGCGGGTTTTTCAGCCGACGGCATTGGGAGGCCAACGCTCATGTCAGCTTATCAGTGTAGTGCGATGGTGATGGCCCTGGTTCTTTGGGGTGGCAGCACGGCCGTCGCCGAAGACCTGGTTGTTCTGGCGACCCAGCCCGCCGAGACGGCGCCTTCCGGCATGATGAACCGTTATCTTCGTACACAGGCGTACGCGGCCCTGCTGGCACGGGTCCAAGGGGTTGAGCAGCTCAAGACCGCCGACCAGGTGGCTGCCTACCAGCAGCGTCTGAAGACCTTCTTCATTGCCGCGCTCGGTGGTCTGCCGGAACGCACCGCGCTGAATGCCCGTATCGTTGGCACCGTCCCTCGCGACAACTTCCGTGTTGAGAAAATCATCTTCGAGAGCCGCCCGGGCGTGTACGTTACCGGCCTGCTGTATCTGCCCAACAGCCAGCCGCCATACCCGGCCGTCCTGGTCCCGTGCGGCCATTCCAAGAACGGCAAGCTGCACACCACTTACCAGCAGGCCTCCATGCTCCTGGCTGCCAACGGCATTGCGGCGTTCTGCTACGATCCCATCGGGCAGGGCGAACGCAACCAGGCGCTCAACGAGCAGGGCAAGCCCATTTACGGCCCAACCACCGAGCACACCGTCCTGGGCGTCGGATGCATCCTGCTGGGCGAAAATGCCGCTACCCATTGCATCTGGGACGGCATGCGGGCCATTGATTATCTCTGCGAGCGTCCGGACATCGACCCGAAGCGCATCGGCTGCACCGGCCAATCCGGCGGCGGAACCCTGACCAGCTACCTCATGGCCCTCGATGAGCGCATCGTCTGCGCCGCCCCCTCCGGCTATCTCACCGGTTTTGCCCGTCTGCTCATGACCATCGGCCCGCAGGATGCCGAGCAGGATATCCATGGCCAGCTCGCCGCCGGCATGGACCACGGCGATTACGTGCTCATGCGCGCCCCCCGTCCTACGCTGCTGCTGGCCAGCACGCAGGACTTTTTCGACATCGGAGGAACCTGGCACATCTATCGAGAGGCCAACCGGATCTACACCCGCCTGGGCCTTCCGGAGCACGTGGCCATCGTCGAGGCCGACGGGCCGCACAACCTGTCCAAGCCCCTGCGCGAAGCCATGGTCCGCTGGATGCGGCGATGGATGCTCAATGTGGATCAGCCGGTCGTCGAGCCGGAGTTCCGACTGCTCTCCGAAGAGGAGGGGCGGTGTACGCCCGAAGGACAGGTTCTGCTCATGGAAGGGGCGAAATCAATCTTCGATCTCAATGTGCAAAAGGGCCGGCAACTGGCCGACGCAAGGGCTCAAAATGAATCCCGCGGCCGCGAGGCGCTGCTCCAGCGGGTTCGCGAACTCAATCGCATTCGGCGTTTTTCGAAACTGCCCGCGAGCGAAATGCAGTCTGCCGGTTCTGTTGAACGCCAGGGCTATCGCATCGACCGGCTGGTGATCCGGCCTGAGAAGGACATCGATTTGCCCGCGCTCGTCTTCCGCCCCGAAAAACACACCGGAGACGTTTACCTCCACGTCAGCGGCGAGGGCAAGTCCGCCCACGCCGGAGAGGGCGGGCCGCTGGAGAAGCTGGTCCTGGCCGGTCACCTCGTCTTGGCTGTCGATCTGCGGGGCACAGGCGAAACGCAGGCCCACGAAGCCACCCGGGACTTTGTCCGGCAGTTCGGCACGGGTTGGAAGGATTTCTTTGCGGCCTATCTGCTGGGTCGCTCTTTTGTGGGCATGAGGACCGAGGATATTTATGCCTGCGTCCAGGCCGCAAGACGTCTGGGCCGGGCGGATGCGCCCATCCACCTGGTGGCCGTGGGGGAGGCGGTGGTACCGGCCGTGCACGCGGCTGCCCTGGAACCGGAGCTGTTCAAATCGACCGATTTCCAGCAGCCGCCGCTGTCCTGGATGGAGGTGATTCAGAACCCGCACACGCCGGGGCAGTTGATGAACGCGGTACACGGGGCGCTGGCCGTGTACGACTGGCCGATGTTGAAGCCGTGAGTCGGGCTTGCGGTTGATGCCGTCGGCACTCTCATCGGTTGTCCAAAGCGTGAAACCACCTCTGATGAGGTGGGGCATCCGAAGAGGTGGAACACCCAACGCGAGGAGGTGGGGCACCCAACGCACGAGATTCATTGGGAATCTGTGTCACATTATCACATTTCCACTTTCCCACTTTCTCACTTCCCCACCCATCCCACTGCTTCGCCCTCACGCTCCGCCCATTCCCCGCCAAATCACCGCCAGCACGATGAATCCCAGGATAATCCGATAGATGGCGAAAGACGTGAACCGGTGCGTCTGGATGAAGCGCATGAAGCCGGCCACCACCACCAGGGCCACCACAAACGCCACCGAAAAGCCCAGCCCCAGCACGGCGAACTGTTGCCGCTCGATCTCGTCGAGGTGCTTGAGCAGCGAGTAGCCGCCGGCCGCGAACATGGTGGGAATAGCCAGGAAGAACGAGAACTCCGCGGCGGCCGGGGCTGACAGCCCCAGCACCAGCGCCCCCATGATCGTGGCCGCCGAACGCGAGGTGCCCGGAATCATCGACAGGCACTGGGCCACGCCGATCAGAAACGCAACGCGCAGGGGAATCGCCGCGGCGTCCGTATACTTGGGCCGCCGCATGAACAGCTCGATCAGCAGAATCGCGATCCCGCCGACGATCAGCGCGCCGGCTACGACGACCGGCGTTTTCAGATGCGATTCAATGAAGTCGTCCGCCAGCAGGCCCACCACGGCGGCCGGCAGAAACGCAACAAACAGCTTGAATAGAATGTGGTCCTGCCAGCGGGCTCCCGTGCCGCCCTCCTTGACCGAGGGATATTCGATCACCTTGCCTGCCGGGAAGAGCGTATTCTTCGACCCACCGCCCACGTAATACCGTCTGGCCCCGGTTGGGACCACCAGCCCGTACAGCCGTCGCCAGAAGTAGAGCAGAACAGCCAGAATGGCCCCGATCTGAATGAAAATGTCGAAAGTGCCGCTCCAGAACGGATCCCCCTCCTTGATGCCCAGCAGCGGCTCCACCAGGATCATGTGCCCGGTGCTGGAGACAGGGAGGAACTCGGTCAGACCCTCGACAATGCCGAGGATGACGGCACGAAACGCATCGTTCATTTAGACTTCCTTGTCTGCAGGCCTGGACAAAGACGGAGAGCCGGAGAGATGGAGAGACAGGCGAGTGCGCCGGGTTGTTCTCTCCATCGCTCTATCTCTCACATGCTCCGTCTCGACAGCCGGTCACAAGACGAATCGAAACAGTACTTGCCCCACCAGATTGGCATACACCCCGGCAGCCAGGTCGTCCAACAGAATGCCCCATCCGAAGGGCAGTCTCTCCAGCCGGTTGGCCGGGGGCGGCTTGATCACGTCAAACACCCGGAACAGGAAAAACTGCACTGCCAGCACCAGCAGGGCCGACTTCCAATCCGGCATGGCCAGTCCCAGCAACGCCAACCACTGTCCGGCGAACTCGTCCAGCACGACGTGGCCCGGGTCGGTGGGCTTGCGCGCCCGCTTGCCGAAAAACTCAACCGCCCAGGGGCCCCAGTGGACACATCCCCACGTGGCCAGCAACGTGAGCACGGCCAGCGGAAGGTGAACCGCATACGGTCCATACCCGGCCAGGTGCAGGCCTGTCCACGCCATCCAGGCGATTGCGATCGCTCCCGCTGAGCCGAACGTGCCTGACGCCACGGGAGCATAGCCCAACCCAAGCCCGGTGATGAGCCAATGGCCAATTTTCATGAAGAGGACGCCGAAGTCTGAGACAAAACCGCCCGGGCGCTCCACAGGTAGGGAATCATGGACAAAACTGTCACAAAGACAGTCAGGTACAACATCACCGGCTTACAGCCGACCAGAAACCGCCACAGCAGCGTGGAGTCCGGCTGCACCGGATGGGCCAGCGCGAACAACACCCAGCACACCGTCACCACCTGCAACAGCATCTTGGCCTTGCCATAAACATTGGCTCCGAAGGCCTTTCCGCTGGCTTCGCTGACCCCTCGGATGCTGGTCACCAGTAATTCCCGGGCGAGAATGATCACCACCATCCAGGCGGCCACGCCGCTGATGTTCTGTCCGTGAGGATTTACAAAGCCGTTCCCGGCTAGGAACGCATACGCCCCGATGACCAGGATCTTATCCACGAACGGATCGATGACCCGACCGAAAGACGTAACCTGCTTGTATTTACGGGCCAGATAGCCGTCGAGAATGTCTGTCAGCCCGGCCACGATAAACAGCGCCGCCGATACGTCCAGCAGCCGCAGCCGGGGAGATGCCGCCCGCCCGTCAAACTGGGCCAGGCACACGAAAAATACGATCGACAGCAGCAGCCTTAAAATCGTGATCTGGTTGGGGAGATTGATGCGAAAGCGGCCGGGGGGCGCGATCGTCGAAGGTGTTGTTGTGCACTCAGCCATCTTCATGCGCACCAGCCATCTGCGTCAGATTCAAAACCGGCAGCATAACACTCGTGGGACGAGCAATCAAATCATACCCCTGGGAGCCCTCGCACACCACCCGAACGATCTCTCCCGGCTGCAGGCTGTGTGCTGCTGGGCGGTATCGTGCTGTGCCGTGGGCCGTGGTTTTTTTGCCCCGGGCCCTGGTCGGGACGGCAGACGCCCGGCCAGCTTTTTTCCTCGCGTCAGGAAGAGCTGTCAGCACATAGGTGACGCTGTCCACTTCCGGGGCCTGCCCCGCATGACGACCCACGTACTGCCCATCCTTCAACTTCGCATCGATGAGCACGTCCAGAAGCTGCCCCCTGCGCCGCGCCGCCTGGGCGAACGCCACCTCCTGCTGGACCTCCATAATGGCATCGGCCCGAGCCTCTTTGACCTCTGCGGGGAGCTGGCCCTTCATCCGGCCGGCCGGCGTATCCGGTTCCTGTGAATAGGGGAATACCCCAACGGCCGAGAACCCGAATTCCTTCACGAAGGTGAGCAGCTCCTCGAACTCTGCCTCCGTCTCGCCCGGGAAACCGGCAATGAAGGTAGTGCGGATGGTGACGCCGGGAATGCGGTCGCGCAGTCTCTGGAGCAGCGTTTCCGTCTGTCGCCGGGTCACCCGCCGGTGCATGGCCTTGAGGATGCGGTCATTGATGTGCTGGAGCGGTATGTCAATGTACTTGACCACCCGCTCGCACTCGGCGATGGCGTCAATCATCTCGTCCGTGAAGTCGGTGGGGTAGGCATACAGCAGCCGGATCCAGGCGACCTCATCCAGTCGGTTCAACTCGCGCAGCAGACCGGCCAGCCCCGGCCCATAGCCGATGTCCCGCCCGTAGCTGGTCGTATCCTGCCCGATCAGGTTGAGTTCCACCGCCTGATCGGAGGCCAGCTCGCGCGCCTCGGCCAGAATCACCTCCACCGGCTTGCAGTGCATGGGACCCCGAATGGCCGGAATGGTGCAGAACGTGCATCGCTGGTTGCACCCCTCGCTGATTCGCAGATAGGCGTAATGACGCGGAGTCAGTCTCAGCCGGGCCGTGTCCGTGGCGACGTAAGGGTGATAATCGCCCAGGAATAGATCTGGCCGTGGACGAGTTTCCGTCTTTTTCCCTTTTGGGGAGCGGGTGTTTCGCTCGCCTCTTTTCTCGTTCTTGCCGAGCAGGGGGGACAGTGCCGCGGTGACCACATCGTCCCGCTGATGCACTCCCACCAGCGCGTCGATGCCGGGCACGGCGTCGAGCAGTCTTTCGCCGTCGCGCTGTACCAGACAGCCGGCCACTACCACTCGCCGGCATCGGCCCGTCCGCTTCTGCTCCACGGCCTCAGCGATGGCTTCATGGGCCTCAACTCGTGAGGCCTCCAGAAAACCACAGGTATTGACCACGATGACATCCGCGTCGGACTCATCACTGGTGATAATGGCCCCGTGTTCGGCCAACTGGCCGAGCATTTTTTCGGAATCCACCAGGTTCTTGGCGCAGCCTAAGGCAATAAAGGCGACCTTGGTCGGTTTCTGGCCCAAATGCAATCTCCTCAATGATAACCCCATAGGATAGTCACCGTGGCTCGGAATCGAAAGCCGGCCCGCAACCTCCGATGGGGAAAGAGCTTATTAGATGGGAAGACGCCGCCCCTGGGCCTTTCCAGGGAGAATGCACGCCGCTGTTCCTGATCGGGGGCTCTTGATGTGTACCGGGTGCTCTTGGCGGGGCGGAATACTCCGGAGCCCGTCTCCCAGCCGCTCCCGAAACGGCTGTAACGGCCTGCCCGTGACTGAAATCGTCTCCAACTTATGAGGCAAGTCCTCTGTACTTTCCTGCACACCCTTGCATGGCTCATCATTATGGTGTTAAGATGCGTTGCACCCGAGGCATCCCCCCCCTAAGACCGTCTGGTTCACCCCGGCCAGACGGCACCCGCCTCGGGTTTTTTTGTGCGCCGCCATCCAGAGAATGCCCTCTCCAGCAGGCGTGTTGGTCCGATAACAAGAACGCGTCGGGCTGATCGGAGCGTGCAAAGTCTCCCCCTCGCTCCCGCTTTCGAGGACTCTTTCTTCGTCTCTCCCGATCCCGGATCCGCGGTCTGTTCGTTTCTCCCCCCGTGGCAGCGTTTTTTCCGTTCCCGCGGCTTTGGTGCGCCTTCCGGGTGCCGGGGCGTTGGTTGAATCGCGGCTTTGGGCCATCCGGCCCAGGGCATCGAACTCTCGACGCCCGGCGGCTGGCCGGTAGAATGGTCGAACCCCGCCGGATCGGTCCGGCACGAGTCGTTCTCACCCTGCGAGGGGTTGAGGGCGCATGTGGAGAAGGTACGGATGCATCACGACAGCTTCTGGCCCCCACAGAAGGGGACCGATTGGCGCTACTTGCTGGCTTTAAGCGCGGCCCTCGCCGCCTGCTCTGCTGGTTGCCGGGACCGGCTTACCGTCCCTGCTAATACGCGGCTTTTGGATCAGTCCGCGCCGTATACCTACACCGATCAGGACTGGGCCCTTGTCCTGCGCAACTACGTCCGTGACGGTTTGGTGGACTATACCTCCCTGGCCCGCAACCGCGAACCGCTGGATCGCTACTATGCCCTTTTGGGCGTGACCGGCCCATCGCTCACGCCGGACCAGTTCCCCACCGCCGCCCACGCGACCGCTTACTGGATCAATGCTTACAATGCCCTGGCCATTCTGTTTGTGCTCAACATCTACCCCGTGGAGACGATCTACGACATGGACCCGTCCATGCCCAAGATCGAACTGGCCACCTTCCGGGTGGATGGACGCACTTGGACCCTGCCGGAGATCGAAGCCCGAATTCTTCGGGTCAGTGACGGCGACGTCCGGGCCTTGTTCGCCACCTGCCAGGCCTCCCTGGGCACTCCCCGCCTCTCCTCTGAGCCCATGCGGGCCGCCACCCTGGAGCGCCAGCTTGCCCAGGCAGCCGCCGATGCGCTCAATAACCCCAAAATCCTGCGCATCGACTCTGCGGACCGGAAGATTCTCGTCTGGCATCTGATCCTGACCCGTAAGGACGATTTCTTGAACTATTGGCGCACCCGTCGCCGGACCCAGACTGCCCACCTGCTCAGCGTTCTGGCGGATATGGCCTCCGCCCAGCGCCGACGAATGCTCCAGGGCGCGGTAGGATATGTCTTTCAGGCCGTGCCGTTCGATCGGCGGCTCAATGATTGGAGGCCCGGCACATCCGCGGCAACCCCTGGTTGGTCGGGTGGCGACCGGCCACTGGTGCCTTGACGCGAGCAATTGATTGGAGATCCATGGCTAAGCTTGATCCTGCAATCGTCGATTTCGTCCGGACCGCCGCGAACAGCGAGGGATACGCCGCTTATCTGCGCGATACGCTGGTGGAACTGGTGAACATCAACACCGCTCCCGATGCCGATCTCCAGGAGAGCGCGGCCCGCGAACGGCAGCTTTTCGACCTCATCGAGCGCGAGGCCCGGGCCGCCCTGGGAGCGGAGGCGACGGTCGAACGCCCGCCCATCGATCCGGCCATCGGCGCCGATCCGGCCTACTCGCTTCCCGGCTATGCCGTCCGCGACGGCAAGGTGCCGCCGGTGGAGGAGGTCTACGCGGGACGCACCAACCTCCAGGTGCTGGCTCCCGCGCCGGCCGGCGGTGAGCCCGCGGTCATCCTCCATGCTCATGCCGACGTCGTTCCTCCATGGTTCGAGGCTCGCGTCGAGGGCCAGCGCGTCTTCGGCCGGGGGGCCTGCGACAACAAGGCCCAGATCGCGATCCTCCTGGCCCAGATGAAGCTTCTCCGCGAGATGCAGGAAAAGCTCGGCCTCAAACCCGCCGGTGGACGCGTCTACCAGTTCACCATCGACGAGGAAATCGGCGGCAACGGTTCGCTCTCGGCCGTGACCGACCCACGTTTCGCGAAGCTGCCGGTGCTCCTGCATGATTCGTCCAACCTCGTGCCGTACTGTGCCCATCGCGGCGCGGTCTGGTATCGTTGCGAGCTGTCCGTCGGCAAGAGTGGGGCGGCCAGCGCGGTGGAGCTCTTCCCCTTCGTGGTGCTGGCCCTGGAAGAGGAAGGCCGCAAGATCCGCGAAGAAACCCGGCATCCGCTCTTCACCCCGGCCCACGCGCAGACCAGTCACGGCATCCTGGGGCCGTTCGGCAGCAGTCCGGCCGTCGTGTGCGATCACGTGGCCGTCGAGGTGGTGGCCAAGTCCAAGGCCAATCCCCAGCGCGTGGGCATGAAGGTCATCGAGTTCTTCGAGGAAGCCATCGGTTACTACGTGCGGCTCTACGGCGATAAAACCCGCGAGACCGATCCGGCCACCGGCAAGCCCAAGGTCGGGCGCCACTTTGAGGTGAAGGTAACGCCCACGCCGGACAGTACCATCCTGCGCATCGACGTGTTCGGCAAGAGCGGGCACATGGCCTCCGTGGCCCAGTGCGACAACGCGATTACCAAGGCGGCGTTCCTCTTTTCCGGACTGGTCAAGGCTGCCTCTAAATACCAGCAGGTAGAAGCGGTGGGGCGGCTGGTCGGCGCCCCGGGCGATGGACGCGAGATCGTCCTGGAGGGCTGCCAGGGCTTCACCCCCGCCCACAAAATGGCTGACGTGCAGGCCCGCCTCGCCGCGGCCGCGGTGAAAGGCGCACAAAAGTACTGCAAGCATCGGAGTCGCCCGTTCGACGACAGTATGGTGCGGATGAGCTTCGACCGGCTGCATAACGACGCCTATGCCGACTCGCCGGACGCGCCGCCCATGCAGGCCCTCAAGACGGCCTGCGCGGCGGTCGGCCACCCGTTGCCCAAGCCGCTGGGCTGGGAGGTGAGCTGCGACGCGCGCATCTACCACCATAAGGGGCACCCCGTCGCCATCTTCGGCGCCGGCAAACTCGAACAGGCCCACGCCGCCACCGAGCACGTGGACATCCCCGACCTGCAGAAGGCCCTGGCCATCAGCACGCTGGCCACGTGGAGCTTGATTGGGTAGGCAGGCTGGGTGGCATTGGGACGTAGTGGCCGGGTGCCATGTCCACACGCCCGTACTCGGGTGGGTGAACATGCGGGATGTGCTGGCGGCACAATCCAATCAGAAGGGGGCCGGCAATGGACCATTCACCCCTGCTTTGTCACCGCTGCGGCACGGAGCTTCATCCCGGCTCCGGGGACTTCTACGTCGTTCGAATCGAGGCCTTCGCCGACCCCTCGCCGCCGGTGATTGAGGAGGCGGATCCGGACCCTGATCCTCGCCGGGAGCTTGATCGCCTGGCCGAACAACTGAGTACGCTCTCGCCCCAGGAGGCCATGGACCAGGTCTACCGCCGGCTTACGATCTACCTCTGCGTGGCCTGTTATCGCCCGTGGATCGAGAACCCCGCCGGGGCTTGAGGGCGGTTGCAGAGGAGGCCGCCGGACCCGATGCCGCGGCCGGTCGCCGTGCCGGTCGTTTGGAAATCTTGCCGGCCTCGTACACCTCGAAGGGTCTCACCGGCCGGCCTGCCTTCTCCAGCGCCTGCCGCTCCTTCATGAGCCGGTTGATGGTTGTCTCCACCGCCAGCCGGCCCGAATCGCACAGGAGCCACCGCCGGCCCAGTCGCTCGGCCACCACCCCGGTCGTGCCGCTACCGCAGAAGAAGTCGGCCACCAACTCCCCCTCGTTGCTGGAGGCGAGAATGATCCGCTCCAGCAGGGCTTCCGGCTTCTGCGTGGGATAGCCGCAGCGCTGCGGATCTTTCTGCTGGATGTGGCTGATGTCCGTCCACACGTCCGCCGGGGTGAGCAGGTCGTCTTCGTAATAACGGTAGAGCTTGCCGGCGGACCTGATGGTGAAATACGCCCGCCCATCGGGGCCCACCTGGCGTTTCATGTGGTTTCGCCGCTGCGAACCGCGCGGCTTGCCCACCGCGGCCAGGTTGAAGGTCCATCGGTTCGACTTGGTATACAGGAGAATGGTGTCGTGTTTGGTGGAATACCGGCGGCGCTGACGTCCCCCGGACTGGTAGTGCCAGATGATCTCGTTGCACAGCCGCTTGGGCCCGAAGATTTCATCCAGCATCAGCCGCAGCAGGCTGTTCACGCGATAGTCGCAATGTACGTACAGGCTGCCGGTCTCGGAGAGCAACTCGCGCATGAGCACCAGACGCTCGTACATCATCTGGGCGTAGGAGTTTGCGCCGCGTCCCCACTTGTCGCGGTAGGCCACGACACCGGCCGGGGGCTTTCGGCCGGCGCCCGGGCTTCGCGGAGCCGCTGGGGCGCGCATGAGCCGATCGGTCCCGAGGTTGAAGGGCGGATCGATGTAGATGAGGTCAATCCGGCCGCGGTACTCTTCGAGCAGTGAGCTCATCACCGCCCGGTTGTCCCCGAGCACAATGCGGTTACGCAATTCGCCGGAAGCCTGGGGTTCGGAACCCGGCACCGAGTCCACCAGCCGCAGCGGCACAGCCCACGCGCGGGGGGGCACCTCTCGCCGGCGTCCCTGCTGGTCATATTTACCGTCCCAGATCAGCTCACTGCTCACTTCTTGCTTCTCACTTCCTGAGTAGGGTGAGAGCCGGGTTGTCCTCTGGCCGGCATAGGGCTATAGTGTGGCCGTAGCATTGACAGCGCACAAGGAGTTGATTGGATGCATTTTGAGAACCCCGTCGCGACGCTGGAAGAACTTTCGGCCCGGATCATTGCCATCCGGGACTCTCTTTGACTTACCGAAAAAGATCTCCCGAAAAGCTGAACTTGAAACCCAAATGGCTGAGCCGAACTTCTGGGACGTCCAGGAGCGGGCCCGCGTCGTTGTAAACGAGCTGAAGGCGCTCAAGAGCGTCGTCGAGCCCGTCCAGAACCTCGAAAAGAGGCTTGAGGACGCCCGGGTGCTGCTCGAACTGGCCCGGGAGGCCAATGACGCTGACAGCTTCAAGGAGCTGGACAACGAGCTGCTCGGCTTGCAGGAAGAGCTGGGCCGGGTCGAGCTGATGACCCTGTTGTCGGGCAAGAATGACGCCCGCGACTGCTTCTTCAGCATCCAGGCCGGGGCCGGCGGGACGGAGGCGTGCGACTGGGCCGAGATGCTCTTCCGCATGTACCTGCGCTACTTCGAGCGGCACGGCTACGAGGTGGAGGAACTGGCCAAGACCGACGGTGAAGGCGCCGGCATCCGCGGCGTGACGCTGAAGGTCTGCGGCCCGTATGCGGCCGGCTATCTCTCCTGCGAGCGCGGCGTACACCGGCTGGTGCGCATCAGCCCCTTTGACGCCAATAAACGCCGCCACACCAGCTTCGCCGCGGTGGACGTGCTGCCCGTGCTCGACGACATCGATGTGGAGCTCAAGGAAAACGAGCTCGACATCGTGTACTTCCGTCGGGCAGCCGGCGCCGGTGGCCAGAACGTCAACAAGGTGGCCACCGCCGTCCGCGTCCGGCACATTCCCACCGGCCTGACCGTGGAGTGCGTCAACGAACGCAGCCAGGGGCAGAACAAGCGTATGGCCCTGGCGATCCTTCAATCCAAGATCGAGCGGCTGGAACAGGAAAAACGCGACCGGGAGATAGAAAAGCTCTACGGTGACAAGGGCGAAATCGCCTGGGGCAGCCAGATCCGCAGTTATGTGCTCGACGATCGTCGGGTGAAAGATCATCGCACCGGCGTGGAAACCTTCAACCCCGAAAGAGTCCTCGACGGCGAAATCCAGGAGTTCATCGAAGCCGAACTGCGCCGGCGGGCGCAGAAGGGCCGGAAGGACGCGTAGAACGCACCGCGTTCGCGACGCCGGTGTCGGATGCATTTCGTTATAATGGCTGAGTCGCGGCAGGGGGCCACTGTGGCTCCAGCCAGCCGAAAAACGGCAGATTCTTGCGGGCGTACGAAGGAGCAGAATGATGAATGGGAAGATGGAGCGCCGGAGTTTTCTGGCCGGTTCGTTGGCTGCCACCGTGGGCGCATCGACCGTCGGCAGCCTGGCCGCCGGGCAGCAGGGGAGCGGTGGAGCCGGCCCCAGAGAGTACTACGAGCTGCGCATTTGCCGGATGAATCGCGGGGCCGCGATCCAGCGGTTGGAGGATTACTTCCAGAACGCCCTGATCCCCGCCTACCGCCGGTTGGGCGCCGGGCCGGTCGGGGTGTTCACCGTCGTGGTCGGGCCGGATAGCCCGAGTTTTTACGTGTTGATTCCACACCCTTCGGCCGAGTCGGCCTGCCACATCTCGAACCGGTTGGCCGAAGACGCGGAGTATCGCAAGGCGGCCGCCGCCATCCGCGAGGCCCCCGCGACCGACCCGCCGTATGCCAATATCGAGAGCCGCCTGCTGTTGGCCGCCGACTTCATGCCCAGGCTGGAAGTACCGGCCGGTGCGGCCAAGAACGAGCCGCGGATCTTCGAACTGCGCACCTACCGCAGCCATTCCAAGACCGCTGCCCGCAAGAAACTGGAGATGTTCGGTCCCGGCGGCGAGTTGGGCATCTTCCGGCGAACCGGGCTCCAGCCGGTCTTTTTCGCCGAAACGCTCTACGGCCCGCACATGCCCAGCCTGTGCTACATGCTGGTATTCCCCGACCAGGCTACCCGCGAGAAGAACTGGGCCAGGTTCGTGGCTGACCCGGAATGGAAGAAGCTGAGCACGACCCCGGGCTACACCGATGCGGAGATTGTGGCCGACATTCATAACGTCTTGCTGCGCCCGACCGCATATTCCCAGATATAGCCGCAGAGGGCGCAGAGGGAGCCGGCCACAGAGGACACAGAGAGCACAGAGTGAGGGCATTGGGCCACAGAGGGCACAGAGTTGGCCCAGCCACAGAGGGCACAGAGAAAAAACGACTTGAGGGTTTGCCATGTTTCATTCGGTTACGCGTCGGGAGTTCACGAAGCGTGCGGTGGTTACGGGGGCGGCGATGGCTACGGCCCGATCCGCTGTGGCGGCTGTCGGGGCCAATGAGAAAATTCGAGTGGGCGTGATTGGTTGCCGGACCCGGGGGCATCAGGTCGCGTCCACCTTCGCCGGTACCGGGCGGTTCGAGATCGTGAGCCTCTGTGATTGCGATGCGGCCATGCTCGACCAGGGGATGACGGTCCTGGATAAAAAGCTGCCGCACCCGCCGCGGCCGGAGCGTGATTTTCGCCGGCTGCTGGATGACAAGGGCGTGGATGTGATCGTCAACGCGACGCCGGACCATTGGCATGCGCTGATTACCGTGCTGGCCCTGCAGGCCGGCAAGCATGTCTACGTGGAGAAGCCCGCCTGCTACAACGTGCGCGACGGCCAGGCCATGGTGGCGGCCGCGCGGCGGTACCCGAAACTGGTGGTCCAGGTGGGCTCGCAGCAGCGCAGCGGGCCGCACTTCCTGGAAGCCAAGGCCTTCATCGCGGAGGGAGGATTGGGCAAGGTGGGCTTTGCCCGCGGCTGGTTCACCACCGATCGGGGGGTGGTGCCCATTGTTCCGGACGGCGCACCGCCTGAGGGCTTCGACTACGACTTGTGGGTCGGGCCGGCGCCGTACCGGCCCTTCAACGAGAAGAAAGTTCATTACAACTGGCACTTTGTGCGGGATTATGGCACCGGCGATCTGGGCAACTGGGGTGCCCATTGGCTAGATTCGATTCGCCAACTGCTGGATCTGGACGTGCCCCGGGCGGTCATGGCCACCGGCGGCACTTACGTCGTGCGCGATGCCAAGGAGTTCCCGGATACCCAGACCGTGCTCTACGAATACCCGCATTTGACGCTGGCCTGGGAGCTGCGCGAGTGGTCGCCGTTCCCCATGAACGGCATGGGTGGCGGGATCGAGATCCGCGGAGAGAAGGGGGCCCTGACCATCGACCGCAGCGGCTGGACGTTCCACCCGCACAATGGTCAACCGCAGCGGCATAAGGGCACCGGCCAGGAAGTACCGCACGCGCTGAATTTCGCCGATTGTATCGCCGGCGCAGCCCGACCGGCCGCCAGCATCGAGCAGGGCGTCAAGACCTGCGTATTGATCCATCTTGGGAACATCGCGACCTTCACGAAACGCAGACTGGAATGGGACGCGGACAAGGAGACCATCGCGAACGACGCGGAAGCCGCGCGCATGCTGGGCCGTGAGTATCGCGCGCCCTGGACATTGCCCTCCCTGGCGTAAGGATTGACCATGAGCCGTCTATTGCTTTCAGTCACAGGTCTCTTCGGACTGGTCCTTGGAACCGTGCCCGCGCAGGCGGCCGAGCCCGCCAAAGCGCCGGCCACGCAGCCGGCCACGCGCCCGGCGAGGGTGGTCGGCGAGCGGCCCAAACCTGCCGACGATCTGCCTCCGACACCGGTTGGCAAGGCCTGGAAACTGGTCTGGCATGACGAGTTCAACGGGACGGAGCTGGACGAAACCAAATGGAGCACGCCGCCGGACGCCCCGCGCCGCGACGGGTGGTGGATGCGCAAGGCCATATCACTGGACGGCCGGGGCCACCTGGTGATACGCACGTTCGAAGAGGATGGCAAGTACATTGATGGCTGCGTGCGTACACTGGGCAAGTTCGAGCATGCCTTCGGCTATTACGTGGCCCGTATCCGGCTCCATCGCCAGCCGGGGCACTGGCCGGCGTTCTGGCTGATGGGCAAGAGCGTGATGCGCGTTGGCGATGAAGGGCGGGATGGAAGCGAAATCGACATCATGGAAAAGCCGTGGCTGGATGACCGGGTCAACCACGCCATCCATTGGGATGGCTACGGCAAGGAGCACAAATCCGCTTCCACGAAGGCCACCGCCCCCGGCCTGATGGAGGGTTTTCACACCTATGCCCTCTGGTGGTCGCCGGATGAATACGTCTTTTACATCGATGGCCGGGAAACCTGGCGTACCCGGGCCGGCGGCGTGTGCCAGGCGCCGCTGTTCATCAAACTCAGCGACGAGATCGGCAAATGGGGCGGCGACATTCGCCAGGCCGAACTACCTGACGAATTCCTCGTGGACTACGTGCGGGTATATGACCTCGTGGACCTGCCGGGCCAGTGAGTGGGATTCATGGGGCGCGACGAGGCCATGAGGGGTCGTAAGCACAGGCCGTGGCGCCGCACTCCCGGTTGAAACGACTCTGTTGGCCGGTTCGAGTCGGACGTCGCCGAGATGAACATGGCCGTCGAACCGTTGCCCGGGGGGGAGGCCCGCGCCGCGCGGCTCACTTGCTGCTGTAAATGACGATATTGTCGTAGGTCCGCCCCTTGCCTTCGTAATCGCAATGGAAAAACGAATCGCCCCCGTAGTAGGGAGCGAGCTTCACGGGCGTATCCCGGCGGGCGTTCTCCAGATGCAGCAGCGCCAGGGGAGTGATAGAGTCGAACTTGGCGAAGCGCATCTCCGGCGAGTTGACGAAAAAGCCCTTGTGAAACTCCCGGGCAACGAGGTTGTCGCCGATCCGCCCGGCCAGACGCAGGTATGCGGCCTGTTTCGTGTTGCGATGTAGGTCCAGCAGGGCGAACACCAGGTATGGATCGGCGGCGGTGGTGGTCATATCGACGGCGGGCTCAGTGCCGGGGTTGCTGCCGATATCGCCCAACCTCAGGGCCCGGCCCATCGACCGTGCCGTCTCCCAAAGCAGTGGGTCGCCGGTCATGGTGGCGGCCAGTGAATAGGCCCAGAAGTGGCGGAAGTTGGCGTGACGTGGGCGCAAGAGATCCGGGTGAAGCGGGCCGGGCCGCTTCACATCCGCAGGAGAAAGCGGCGTCCCATCAATCAGCAGCATCCGGAAGCTGTTGTCTTTCGCGTCATAGGTATGCCTGGCGAATGCAAGCAGGTCACGGATGGCCAGTTGTCGGAAGGCGTTACCCCGGTCTCCGAGTTGCTCGCCCAGCTTGAGCAGGCAGATCGTGCCCGGCCCGTATCGACCACCGTAGATGCTGGCGATTGTCGTCTCAGTCAGACGCTGGCCGAATTCAGGTCCGAACTGGGCCAGAAGCCGCTCGTTGCGGTAGTAGTTGTACACCTCGGCGGCCAAACCCGTTTCCGGATGGCGGATCTGTTCGTACCGTTCGGCCAGGCGATGCGCCCACTCCAGCGGGCGCGGGTCCCCGGTGAACTCAGTCAGGCAGGCCGCCGCCAGCATCAGGTCAGTTCCCGTGCTAATGAACGACAACCCCTGGCCTGAGAATGGCACCGGCCTGCCTGTATACGGCTCATCCCAAGTCGGCTTCACCGTCTGGCCGTAGATCCCGTGCCGGTTCATATCCAGGTTGGCCCAGTTCTGCACGTGCGCGGCCCAGAAGCCGCGGACGAATCGGGCCGTGGCTTCGCGGTTGGCTTCCCACATGAGCTCGTAATGCGGGTAATGGAACTTGAGCTCATGCAGGACGCCCGTCTCCCAGAAAGCGGGGCGCGGCGTGCCCGTGGTCCAGTCTTTGTGGCTTTCGCCGACGATCTGATCGGAATTCAAATCGACAAACACGTGACCGCCCCAGAAGAGCAGCCCATCACGGTACTGCAGATGCTCCAGGGCATAGCGGGTGGCCTCCAGAGCGGCTTGCCGATAACGGGGATGGCCGGTCAGCGCGCTGAACCCATCCAGAACGCGGAACAGGTTCTGCTGGCTGGCCACGTTGCACATGATGGAGCGCTTGGGCATTTTCCAAGTCGCGGCGCAGTCGTCCGGCAGCACCCAGGTGGCCGGCTCGCGCGTATCGATGTTGAGTCCATCGATGAGCAGAGGCGTATGCTTCGGGCCGTAGACATCCCGGCCGTGTTGGAGCACGTTATCCGCAAACGTTCGTAGAACCGGCAGGTAGGAATCTGCCGGTTGACTGGCAGGCGGAGCTGGTTGGGCTGCCGCGACAACCAGGGCGAACACGGACGCGAGGGGGATCGTTGTTGAGAACATGTCCTGATTATGCCGGCCCAACCATGAGTGTGTCGAGGGGGCCGGCCGTCTTCGCCGGGGGGGGTGAGACAAATATTAAACCTTCCTTGATGAGTTGTCCGTAGGAGGAATAATTGGCGAAGGAATAGTGGATGTCGCCGCCATCAGTTCACAAAGGGAGAAATGGTGTGACAATCCGAGGTTCGTGCGTCATGCGAGGGCGGGTGTGCTCTCGGGAGGTGAACGCATGACCGAATTTCAGGTCTGGGCGCCTTACGTGAAATCGGTTCAGCTTGAACTGGCCGGCAGACGCATCCCCATGAACGCCGGCGAACTCGGCTGGTGGCGCGTCGAGGTGGCCGAGGCTTCGGCGGGAACGGATTACGGCTTTGTCCTCGACGGCGGCGGCCCATTGCCTGATCCTCGCTCGCCGTGGCAGCCGCATGGGGTACACGGCCTTTCACGCCTGGTGGATCACGGCCCGTTCGTATGGCATGACCGGCAGTGGCAGGCCCCGCCGTTGAGTTCCGGGCTGGTGTACGAATTGCACGTGGGGACTTTCACGCCGGAAGGGACTTTTGAGGCGGCCATCGAGCGGCTGGATTACCTGCGCGACCTGGGCGTCACGCACGTGGAGTTGATGCCGGTGAGCGAGTTTTCCGGCCGGCGGGGCTGGGGCTATGACGGCGTTGACTTGTACGCGCCCCATCACGCCTACGGCGGCCCCGAGGGACTGAAGCGCCTGGTCGACGCCTGCCACGGATGCGGTCTGGCCGTGTTGCTGGACGTGGTCTACAACCATCTCGGACCGGCCGGTAATTATCTCAACCGTTTCGGCCCGTATCTGACGGACTGGTACAAGACTCCCTGGGGGCCGGCGGTCAACCTCGATGGGGCTCGCAGCGATGAGGTGCGCCGATTCCTGATTGATAACGCGCTGATGTGGCTGCGCGATTACCACTTCGACGGCCTGCGCATTGACGCCATCCACGCCTTCCACGATGTGTCCGCGGTGCATTTCCTGGAACAACTGGCCATCGAGGTGGAGCAGTTGGAAGCCATCCTGGGGCGGCGCCTGGTGCTGATCGCCGAGAGCGATCTTAACGATCCGCGGGTAGTTCGATCACGCGAGGCCGGTGGCTTGGGCATGCATGCCCAATGGAACGATGATTTCCATCACGCGCTGCACGCCGTGCTCACCGGAGAACGCAACGGCTATTACGAGGATTTCGGCCGGCTCGCGCAGGTGGCGCGGGCCCTTCAGCGGGCCTACGTGTATGACGGACAGTATTCGCGCCACCGCTGGCGGCGTCACGGCCGGCCGGTCGGCGGTCTTCCGGGCCATCGCTTTGTGGGCTATCTGCAGAACCATGACCAGATTGGCAACCGGGCCCAGGGCGAGCGAATCAGTCAACTCGTCAGCCTGGGGCGGTTGAAGATCGGCGCGGCCCTGGTGTTGACCTCTCCCTTTGTGCCCATGCTCTTTCAGGGCGAGGAGTGGGGGGCGAGCACGCCGTTTCAGTATTTCACGGATCATCAGGACCCGGCCCTGGCCAAGGCGGTCACGGAGGGCCGGCGCCGGGAGTTCTCGACCTTCGGTTGGAAGCCGGAAGAGGTGCCCGATCCGCAGGCGTTGACGACGTTCGAGCGTTCACGGCTGAATTGGGATGAGCGGCACCGTGCCCCGCACGCGGAAATCCTCGAGGGGTATCGCCGGTTGATTCGCCTGCGGCGAAACGTTCCGGCACTGCGCGATGGTCGATTGAGCGAAGTACGCACCCGCTTTGACGAAGAGGCCTGTTGGCTGGTCGTGGAGCGGGGGCCGATCGCGGTGGCCTGCAACCTGGCCGACAAAGCCCAGCGGGTGGCGATCAGTGAAGGCTGCGGACGGGAGCTGCTTCTCAGCTCGGATGCCGGCATTCGAATCGTGCCCAATGGCCTGGAACTGCCGCCCGAATCAGTGGCCATCCTTGGGCCGGGGGGCATAGCGGTATGAGCGCGCGGACGAACAAACGGCTGCGGCGCGTCTGCACGGCGGATGCGTGGGGCATCTACAGCGGTTACGCAGATGCCGGGGGAAAATGGCGGCCGATTCGCCCCCGGACGCGTCAGGCCATCCGGGCGGCGATGGGAGCCGGCCGGGCGGCGCGGCCCGCCGACCGGGCCGCGGTTCGTGTTCTCCGGCAGGGCGAGTCGTTCAAGGTCTCCGCGCCATCTGAGCTGGTGCTTGAGGGCGGCGGCGTTCTGCACATTGCGGGCGAATGGCCGCGCCGCGTCCCGTTGGGTTATCACATGCTGCGCCCATCCCGGGGTAAGACGTGGACGTGGCTGATCGTGACGCCGGGGCAATGCTACCTGCCGGAGAATCTTCCCACCTGGGGTTGGTCGGTGCAGTTGTACGCGCTGCGTTCGTCGAAGAGCTGGGGCATGGGCGATCTTCGCGATTTGCGGCGACTGGCCCGCTGGTCGGCGAACGAGCTGGGGGCGGGCGTATTGCAGGTCAACCCGCTGTGCGCGGTCGCGCCGGTGTTGCCGCAGCAGGCCAGTCCGTATTATCCGAGCAGCCGGTGTTTTCGGAATCCTCTGTACCTCTGCATCGACGAGGTGCCGGGGGCTTCGTCGCGGGAGCTGGGTCTGGCCTCGCTGGCCGAACAGGGCAGACGGCTCAACGGGGAGCCGCATATTGACCGGGACGCGGTGTTTTGCCTGAAGATGGAGGCGCTCCGGCGGATCTATGCCCGGTTCTCCGGCAATCCCGACTATGGCGCGTACTGTGACCGCCAGGGTCGATTGCTCGATCAGTTCGCCACCTTCTGCGCCTTGACCGAGCTGCATGGTCCGGACTGGAGAAGCTGGCCGAGGGCCTATCGACATCCGGCCTCCCCGGCAGTCGAGCGGTTCATGGTGGAGGAGGCCGGTCGCATCGGCTTCCATAAGTGGCTGCAATGGCTGCTGGAGGAGCAGTTTCGCCGGGCTAGTGCGGAGATCGGGATCGTGCAGGATCTGCCGGTGGGCATGGATCCCGGCGGCGCGGATGCGTGGCTGTGGCAGGACGTGCTGGCCGGCGAGGCTCACATCGGCGCGCCGCCGGACCCGTTCAACACGCTGGGGCAGGACTGGGGCTTGCCGCCGTTCGTGGCTCACAAGCTGCGGGCGGCGGGCTACGGGCCTTTCGCGGAGACTTTGCGGGCTAATCTGCGCGACGCCGGCGGGTTGCGGATCGATCATGCCATGGGGTTGTTCCGCTTGTTCTGGATTCCGGCAGGGGCGCCGCCGGAAGCGGGGGGCTATGTCCGCTATCCGGCCGATGATCTGCTGGGCCTTCTCGCGCTGGAGAGCCATCGCCACCGGACGCTCATGGTGGGCGAAGACCTCGGGACGGTGGAGCCCGGTATGCGTGAGCAACTCGCCGCCCACCGCGTTCTTTCCTCCCGGCTGCTCTGGTTTGAACCCGCCGCCGTCGAAGACTACCCGGAACTGAGCCTCGCGGCCGTCACCACGCACGACCTGCCGACCATCGCGGGCCTGTGGACCGGCAGCGATCTGGCCGCCCAGAGGCGGATCGGGCGGCCCGTGGACGAGAGGGTTTTCGCGAACATGCGCAAACGGCTCCGGCGGATGACGAGGCTTCGCGAGAACGCCTCCGTTCGAGAGGTGATCCGGCGAACGTATCGGCTTCTGGCGGAAACGCCGTCGATGGTCCTGGTGGCTACGCTGGAGGATGTGCTGGGAGTGCGCGAGCGGCCGAACATGCCCGGCACGGTGGATGAGTGGCCCAACTGGTGTATCGCGCTGCCCAAGCCGCTGGAAGCCATCGAGCGTGATCCGCTGGTGCGGGCGATAGGGCGGACGCTGAATCGACGCACCGGTTGACCGGCACGACACGGGGTGCCGCACGAGGCCACGGCCTCCTGTCCCTGAGGGGATCATTCCTCACGGCCGGCTAACCTCCGGGGATCGGCCGGGGTCTACGCTGGAGGGGGATAAAAACCGGTCCATGGAGGGAAGAGGCGGCGCGTCCACGTCGAGGAGATAGTGAAATGAAAATGCGATGGGCATTGGGTTTGGTCGTCCTGTGTAGCCTGGCGGCGGGGCTGATGACCATGAGGGCGGACGATGGCCGGGAACTCAGGGAGTTAGCCAGACGGGTGGATAAGCTGGAGCGATCCCAGAATGAGATCAACCAGGCGGTGGGGCGGCTGACCAAGTCCATAGCGGATCTGGAAAAGCGGATGGGGGCGAACCAACGTTCGGCCGGGAATGACAGGACGGATCGCGAGCAACAGGAGAAGCGAATCAATCAGTTGGAGAAGCGGCTGGCGGATTTGTCGAAGGCCGTGACCACGCTTCAGAAGCAGGTCTCGCCGCAGGGCGATGTGCCGGCTGCCCTCGACAAGAAGTTCGATGAGCGGACCGTGAAGCTGGCCGAATGGTTCGACCAGTACCACCCCAACAGCAACACCAGCTACCATCATCGCAACGAGATCAAGCGGATCCGCTGATCCACGCAGCGAGCGCAGGCGGCGACGTGACCACCAGGTTCACGGAGCTTATTTTTCGAAGGTGCCGGTGGTTTCTCCCTTCGGATTGATGCGGGCCGCGGCGATGGTTTTCTGCGTTTGAAGCGGGCCGTATGTGAGCGTTCCACCGGGCTGGCGGCGGAGCAGGACGACGGCCTTGCCGGTGGATAGGTTCGCTTCGAGGGCGGTGCCGCCGTCGATGGGGATCAACCGGCAGGCGTCGGGAGGTTGCTGGCCGGTGCGGTAGGGGCGCAGGATGGTGATGAACTCACATTCCCGTCGGGGTGCATCGGTTGCGGCGGTCAGGTGGTATTCGGTGAGCTTGATCCGCGGCCGGGGCGGCGGGTCGAACTGGTCGGTCTGGGTGATGTTCAATGCCTGAGGGGTCAGGAAGGCGACGTCGCAGCTTGCCTCGGCGTGGGTGACGTGCACGCGTTGGTTCTCCAACAATTGCATCCGGGCAGGCGAGTGCAGGCGCCATTCGAAGCGTGCGGGGGCCGGGGCTTCCAAAAGATCGTGGATGACGATCAATTCCGGCTTGATGAACAGAATCTCGCGGGTGAAGCGATTCAGCTTGCCGTCGTAGGCGGGGCCGGCCTCGCCGGAGACGAAGTCAAAATCGTCGGTGGTGGCGAAATCGAGGATGCGTCCCGTCGCCCGGGGAGAGTGGGCGAGCTGGCCTTCGCCGTCAACGGTGATCGAGTTGGTGCTCTTGGTGTGCCACATCCACTTGGCGTGATGTTCGCTGCCGTAGATATCGCGCCAGCCGCTGCTGATGAACAGAGGGGTGCCGAAGGCGGAGAGCAGGAAGGCGTTGTTCGCGTCGTAGCCGTGGCTTTGTGTGCCGAAGGGGCTGGACTTGAAGAGAATTTGGACGTTGTCCTTCGCGTTGAGCAGGTTGGAGTTCAGGGCCGCCTGGCCGGTGCCGCGGAACAGGCGGGCGGTAGGCAGGTCGGTGGGCTGCCGGCCCTGGATGGGAGGCCGCGTGCTGCGCAGGAAGCCGACATAACCCGGCTGTCTGGCGGGCTTTCCGTGAGCTTCGACGTACCACCGCCAGTAGGGGTTGCCGGCCTGACCGGCGAAGATCTGCATGAGGGGCACATTGCCGGAGGATTTAAGCCTTCCGCAGAGATCGCCGAAGCCACCACCGTACGTGCCCGGCGGCTGAAGGTAGAGCGGGTAGTAACCGATCTGCGAAAAGTAAGGCTTCTGGTAAGCCTCAATGTTGAATGCGGAGCGTATGACGTCGGCCCACCAGGTGAAGCGGTCGATGTAGCTTCGCCAATAGGCCATGCCTTCATGCCAGCCGCCGTCGTCGTCGCACCAGACGGGATAGGCGCAGTAGAAGACGTTCATGGCGAACCACATCCATTCCTCGGCTTCGGGGATTTCATCCAGGAACGCGATGCCGACTTCGCCGAGAAAGTGCCAGGCCCGATTGGCATGGCTGCCGTAGGGACGCCAAATGTGCATGGGGCGCAGATGGTCGTACATTTCCCGGCCGCGGACGCGCATGACCTTCCGGCAGATGTCGCGTTCCTGTTCGGTCAGCAGGTCGTAGAGGAAGGTGTATGTGCGGGTGAAGTAGTAGGCGTAGGGCATGCCGGCCTCGTCGTTGTAGCGATAGCCGGTGGCGCCTTTGGGGTCCCACCGGGCGGCATCGAGAAGCAGGCGACGGGCCAGTTGGCCGTACTGTTCGTTGCCGTCCAGCAGACGGACGAAGGCCAGGGTGGCCGCGGAGTCGAGGACGTTAATCGTGTAGACGCGGTTGCCCCACCAGAGCTCGCGCCATTCCTCGCTGCCGCGCTTCATGCCGGGAGGATATTTCTTGGGTTCGGCCGTGGGCGGCGGGTCCTTGAGTAGCCGTTTGCACTGGCGGTCGAGCGCCTGGTATTCGGCCGAGAGGTTCGATCGAGCCTGCTGCCGGAGCCGGGGCAGGTCTTCCGGGCGGAGGAACAGCCGGGGATGAGCGCCGGGCACGCGGGCGCGCAGCTCGGCCCGATCCGGCATGGGCATCTCTGACGCTGACGAGCTGATGGTGAAGGATCGGACGGTGCTCCAGGCGGAGGGGACGCCGGCCTTGTTCACGGCGCGGAAGCGCCAGTGCCATGTCCCCGGCTCCAGAGCCTTAGGCGGGCAGTGGCAGTAAAGGTCGAGGTTAGCGGCCTCATATTGGACTTGCCGGAATTGATCATCGCGGGCAACTTGAAGGTGATAATGGGCGGCGTTGGATTGAGGGCGCCACACGAACGCCGGCGGTGTGACGTTGAGGGGCGTGTCGTTGGCCGGACGGAAGCCCCACTCGTTGGCGGCAGGCGGTGTCTCGTCCAGTGGCCAGCCGGGGGTCTGAGGCTGGGTGGCAGGGGCGGCTGTCAGAACGGATAGCGTCAGGATGAATGTTACGGGATTCATTCATTCCCCCCTTCTTTCAGATGGAGGATCGGTGTCGCCGCCGCGATGACGGCATTGAATGAGCACAGGAGGGGTATGGTAACGTAC
>JAAXZI010000126.1 GCA_012719955.1 Phycisphaerae bacterium
CCCCCTCGCCCCTCGTCCCTCGCCCCTCCTCACGGCGGGCAGGCATGTTCAAGTCACACAGCGTCAGCCATGTTCACCCGCGGCCACGGAACCAAGTGGTATCCACGGGGCCGCAGGGGGCCGCAGGTGAGCATGGCACCCGGCTCGTGATCTGATTCCCATTGTTACCGTCCAGCACCTCCCTGAACAGCCAACCGTCCCAGACGAAGCGCAGTTGGTTCCCAGTTTCCAGTTCCCGGTTGCCAGGTCCAGACTTGTGTGCGCACCCGCCGGGCCAGGCAGTCGCAGGCGATGGCCGGCCGGTAATTTTCCTTTTCAGGACAGGACGCCAAGGCCACGCTTCTGCCCTCTTTTACCGAACCGAAAAGCCACTGGTCACATCCGGGCAGGCTCTGCCGGGCGCGCTGCACACGCATCCGGCATCCCGTGATCTTTAACTGCGAACAGACAAAAGCTGAAACGAACGGATCGCCGGCCCGGAGGGCCACATCATCACCGCAGGCAATCCAGAGAAAATGCAGCACCCCTTTATCGGCCGAGCAACAGGGCATTCGCCTTCACCCTCCGCGGTACCTGATGCGTTCTGCCCTGGGTTGGGCGCGTGGGGATGTCAGTGGTGTGCAGCCTCGGCCATGCTCACCCGCGGCCGCGAAGCCAAGTGGTATTCGCAGGGTCGTAGAGGGCCGCGTGTGAACATGCCACCCGGCCCGAAAGCTCCCCGGCAAGGGAGGTAGCCATGGCCGGGGATTCGCACCGGCCCTGGGCGCGTTGGCCCCCAACCACACGCCGGCGCGCCACCATCAGGCCGCTTATTGCCCCGCGCCGCCGGTTGCCGGCAAGGTCACTGTGAAAGTCGCTCCCTTGCCCGGTCCCTCGCTGAATGCGGTGGCCGTGCCCCCGTGAAGCTCGGAGACGATGCGCACGAAGGCCAGCCCCAGCCCCAGGCTCTTTCTGGGTCGCCCCTTCAATGGTTCGCGCGGACGGGCAGGATCGAAAAGCAGCGGCAGGCTCTCCGGGGCGATCCCCTGCCCCGTATCGCTGACCGTGATCCGATACTGATCCTCCGGACAATCCAGCCGCAAGCTCACGCTGCCCCCGGCAGGCGTGAACTTCACCGCGTTGGACAACAGATTCACCATGAGCCTGGTCAGGCGCACGCGGTCGCCCCGTAGGGGAGCGGGGCGGACGCCGATGGCCGGCGACAGCGTAACCCCCTTCTCCGCCGCCTTCGCGGCCACGGAGGTCAAGGCGGCGTCCGCGAGCCGGGCCAAGTCCACGGCATCGAGGGTCAATTCCGCCTGACCGGACACCACCCGGCACGTATCCACCCATTCGTCGAGCAACTGACTCTGCGATTTCACACAATCTATGATGGTTTCGGCGGCCTCGCTCACGTCCGGGTGATCCGGGAGGCTGATTTGAAGAAGCTGGGCGGACATCATGATCGTGTTCAGCGGGGTCCGCAGCCCGTGGGACACCAGGGAGATGAAATCATCTTTCAGGCGATTCGCGGCCCGCACATCCGCCAGCAATCGTTCCCGTTCCCGGGTGTCGATGGACAGGTGACTGGTATCGACGCAAAACCCGAAGTAACAACCCGCCGGCCGGCCCCCTTCAAAGCCGGGACCGGCATATTCCACCACGGGCCGGTACTGGCCGTCGTGGTGACGCAGACGGAACTCGAGAGTGAAGCCCTGATTGACAGCAAATGCCGCACGGTAGGTCGTCCGCCAGCGTTCCAGATCATCCGGATGAATGTCGGCCGTCCAGCCCTGCTCCAGCACCTCAGCAAGGTTGCGGCGGGTAAACTCGAGCCAACGGCGATTGGTCCATCGACAGGCCCTGTCCGGACCGGCCATCCACATCATCGCCGGGAATGCATCTCCCATGGGGCTGTTAAAAAACACGGTCCACGGCATGGTTGGACTCTAACCACTTGCCGGCCCGATCACAATACGCCCTGGCAATCGTCCGGCCGCCTCATTAAGCCTTAATCTGAACGGGAAACAGGGCGACCAACCACACTCCCGGCCATACGGGTCTTTTTAATGTCTTACCCGAACAAACGCCGAGCTGAAATTCTAACAGAAGTTCATGGACTTTCGGAAACACCCCCTGTATACTACACAGCGGTTGGTTTGTGAATGAGCTCAGCGTGCGAAGAATGTTTCACTTCAGTCCGCCTTGTCTCAGTCGCTCCATCCTATCTGGCCGGTACGTCGGCCCTTTCGCCGTGACCCGGAAAGCAGCGCGGGTCTCATGTGCCCATGTTTTGCAGGAGAAAGTAAATGGGCAAGAAGTTGTACGTGGGAAACCTGGCCTACAGCGTAAGCAGTTCTGATCTGGAGAAGCTCTTCTCCGAACACGGCACCGTCCAGAGTGCCGAGGTCATCAGTGACCGGGTGACCAACCGAAGCAAAGGCTTCGGGTTCGTTGAGATGAGCACCGACGAAGAGGCCCAGGCAGCCATTGCGGCCCTGAACGGGCAGCAGCACAGTGGCCGAGCCCTCACGGTAAATGAGGCTCGCCCACGCGAAGAGCGCAGTGGCGGCGGTCGGGGCGG
>JAAXZI010000127.1 GCA_012719955.1 Phycisphaerae bacterium
CCCCAAACACCACCGCCGGATCAAGCTGCTTGAACAGAATCACCGGCCCGCCCACCGGGTGCCCCTCGGGCAGCTCGCGCGTGGCCTCGTCCCACGGCAGGGCCGGATCGATGTTCAGCAACTGCGCGCACTTGGCCGCCGAGAACGGCAGGAACGGGGCCATCAGCGTGGCCAGCGTCCGCACCGTCTGGATGCACACGTTGATGCTCGTCCCGCAGGCCGCGAGGTCCTCCTTGCGCTGGATCCACGGCTTCTTCACGTCGAAATACCCGTTGGCCGCCCGGGCCAGGGCCATCACCTCGCCCAGGGCCGCCTTGAAGCGGAAGTTTTCGAGATGGTCGGTCACCTTGGCCGCCTGCGTCCCCAGTAACGCGAGATGATCGTGGTCCACCTGCGTCCGCTGCCCGACCGGCGGCACCTTGCCCCCGAAGAACTTCTGCGCAAACGAGACCCACCGGTTCACGAAGTTCCCCAACGCGTTGCACAGCTCGCCGTTGTTGCGGGCGATAAAGTCGTCGATGTCGAACGCGGTCCGGGCCGTCTCCGGAGCGATGGCCGTCAGGTAATAGCGCAGCGGGTCCGGGTCGAACGTCTTGAGGTAGTCCTCGATCCACACGGCCGTCCCCCGGCTCTTGCTGATCTTCTCCTCTTCCTTGCCGGGGAACTTGATGTTCAAAAACGAGTTGGCCACCACCTGCCACGGCAACTGATACGTCCCCTCGGCCATCAGCATCGCCGGCCAAGTCAGGGCGTGGAACACCGTGTTGTCCTCGCCGATAAAGTGGGCAATCTTGCACTCCGGGTCCTTCCACCAGCGGGTGAACTGCTGCCAGTCCCCGTCCTTCCGCTGGCAATCCACGGCCGTAAACGACACATACCCGATGGGCGCGTCGAACCACACGTACAGCGCCTTGCCCTTCGCGTCCGGGTCATCCAGCGGCACCGGCACGCCCCAGGTCAGGTCCCGGGTCATGGCCCGCTCGGGCAGCCCGCCCTTGATCTGCCCCAGCGAGAAATTGAGCACCGTCTCGCGCCAGGCCGGCTCACCCGGCTTGCCCTCGCGCTTGCTCTCCAGCCACTGCCGCAGCGGCTCCTCGAATTTGCTGAGCTGCAGGTACCAGTGCGTCGTCTCGCGGACCTCCGGCCGGCTGCCGGTGATCGTGCTCACCGGATTGATGAGCTTTGTGGGGTCAATCGCGTTGCCACACTGCTCGCATTGATCGCCATAAGCTTCAGGATAACCGCACGGCTTGCCCATCCAGAGGTGGTAGCACGTGCCCTTCACATACCGATCCGGCAGGAACTGCTGCGCCTGCGTGTCGTAGAGCTGCTGAGTCCTCTTCTTGACGAAGTAGCCCTTGTCGTGAATAGCCCGGAAGAAGTCCTGGCTGATGCGATTGTGGGTGTCCACAAAGCCCGGCTGGTGCGTACCGCCATAGACGTCGAACTTGATGCCGAGCCCCTCGAAGTCCGCCGCCTGCCGGGCGTTGTAGTGGGCGGTCAGCTCCTCGACCGTCTTGCCCTCCTTGCGGGCGGCGATCAGGGCGGCCACGCCGTTGTCATCGCTGCCGCACACGAAGCGCACCTCTTCGCCCCGGGCCCGCAGATAGCGCACGTACGTATCCGCCGGAAGATAAGCGCCGGCAATGTGGCCGACATGCAACCGCCCGTTCGAATAAGGCAACGCCGCTGTAACCAGAAACCGTCTTTTTGCCATCCCTGCACCCAAGTTCGATAATATGTGCCGCACCCGTACTCTTCAGTTAGGAAACTGAGCATCAAGTAAGGACGACCAGTCTGCCCATAGCCACGCTCACGAGTAAGGGCCGGATGGCGGTCCCGAGAGGTTCGGGAAGCGCTCCGGCCTCACCCTGCTGTCAGGTAGAGCTGATTATACAGCCCTCAGGCGAGGTAATCATGCGGCCCCTTCATCTGGACCTTAAGCACTGCAGCGCAAGGTCGCAGCGGCCGGGCTCCGTACCGGCCGTTTTACGGGCCAAACGGCCGGTAC
>JAAXZI010000128.1 GCA_012719955.1 Phycisphaerae bacterium
TGGCGTCCACGTCCCCATCTCGCAGGAAGTCAAACGGGATCATCGGGGGGCAGCCGTCCGCGTCCACCGGCGAGCCGGGAATGGTGTTGAGACACAAATCCAGGCTGTCCGGAACACCATCGCCATCGCCGTCACCGTCGCCGCGGATGGCCAGGTTGTGATGCCCGCCCGCCGCGACGGCCACGAAGCCGCTGTTGGGCGCGGGGACGTTGCACTGGCCGTACCCGTTGGCTCCCCAGGCCACGATGGAGCCGTCGGCCTTCAGGCCCAGGCTGTGGAACCATCCCGCCGCGACGACCACGAAACCGCTGTTGGGCGCGGGAACGTTGCACTGGCCGTAGGCGTTGTCTCCCCAGGCCACGATGGAGCCATTGGCCTTCAGGCCCAGGCTGTGATATGTGCCCCCGCTGGGACGGCCACGAAGCCGCTGTTGGGCGCGGGGACGTTGCACTGGCCGTAGCCGTTTGATCCCCAGGCCACGATGGAGCCGTCGGCCTTCAGGCCCAGGCTGTGCCCATAGTCCCCCGCAATGGCCACGAAGCCGCCGTTGGGCGCGGGGACGTTGCGCTGGTCGTAGTAGTTGTCTCCCCAGGCCACGATAGAGCCAATGGTCTGGCCGGCCGCCCCCCCGGCACTGACGCCCAAGGCCAGCAAAAACCCGATTGCCGCAACCCTGAAGAAACGCGTCATTCAGCACCTCCGCACCACAAGAAGAGACGCGCCTACGCCTGCTCGTTAGGAAACGTGTATACAGCTTCCCTGCGTTCTTTACCAATCACCGCCCCAGTTTACCGCGTGGCTTCTTAGGACACAAGAAAATTTGCATCAATAATGAATCCAATGCCGCCAACGCGAAGATGCCGTGTAACGAGTCTCTTCATTCAGGATGCCACGCAAACGGGGGAACATGAGACGGTCACGAATGGCATGGGATAAACAGACGGGACAGGTTCGTTTCTGCCGACTGACCAGGACGCCGACGAGCCGGCCTTCGCGGGTTCATGCCGCGGAAACGGCAGCGGAACTGGAGCCCGACAGCGCAAAGCCGTAGCGGCCGTTTTGCCCATCAAACGGCCGGTACGGAGCCCGGCCGCTACAGCAGATGCCCACTTTGCGCTGTGGGGTTTGAGATCACAAATCCCCCGCATGTCTGACTCGCCAGATCCGGCCGCGCGTCAGCAGACCGGCCGGGGCGGTCGTTTCCACCCGCTCCATAACCGGGTCCAAGCCAAAGGATCGGGCCCAATCCTCAAAGCCGTCGGCGGCCGAGCGATTGGGATCGCTCAGCCACGCTTCGCCGCCCGGCCGGAGGGCCGAGGCCACCCAGCGGGCCACCGGCTCGCACTTGTTACGTTCATAGAGCAGGTCTGAGCCGAGAATCAGGTCGAATCGAGGCTCGTCCAGCGGAATGCGATAATCGAGGCAGATGGAGCCGGCCAATTCCACGTGGTTCAGGTGGGCGTTGTACCGGGCAAAGAAGGTGGCATCCTCGTCATAATCGCTGGCGGTGACGGCCCAGCCCATTAGCGCAGCCGCGATGCTGACCACCCCCACGCCACAGCCGATCTCGATGGCCGGCCGGCCGTTACCAGCCGGGCCGTGAAAGACCGCCTCGGCCAGGAGGGCGGAACTGGGCCAGGGCTGGGCCCAGTACGGCATGTATTCGTCCTGTTTGAATCGCTCGTGCGTCTGGGGCCGGTCCAGGAGAGCGTCCATGTCCGCGGGCCAGATGAGTTGCAGAGTGTGTCCGGCGATCAACCATGCTTCCCGGCGCACGAGGTAGCCGCGGAAAGTTCCGTCCTTCAGTTCCTGTTCCCAGCCGGTCAAAGGGCCTCCATGGTATAATGCAAAGTGCATCCTTGGGCCGTTGGTGCGATTATAAGCAGGTAACTCATGAGCGTTGCACCACTGAACACGCCATTGGTCTACGCCCGCGAAGGGCCGTACTACCTGACGCCATTCGACCAAATGATGGCGCCGGTAGTGGCCGGTTGGGCTCGTGCCCCCCAGGTGCTGTTCTGGCTGGCGCCCAGTACGCCGGCTCCACTGACGGCCGCCAAGGTGGTCGGCTGGGCCGGCCCCGAAAGCGGACCACGGCTGTTCCGCCGGGATGACGTCCTCGAGCCGATCGGTTACCTGGAGTTAAACCCCATGCCCGGCCAGCCGGGGCATTACTGGCTGGGACACTGTGTCATCCGGCCGGAGCAACGCGGGACAGGCCTGGGCCGCCTGATGATCCAACTGGTGCTCTCCGAAGCCTTCGTCACCCGGTCCGCCTCGCGGGTCAGCCTCATGGTATTCCCGGAAAACCTGGCCGCGTACAACTGCTACCTGGGGGTCGGCTTCCGGGCGGTCAGCGATCAGTACAAGTACTTCGCGACCACCGGCAGGCGCTACCGCATGGTCCAGATGAGTCTGCACCGACAGCAATACGAAGAACTGCGCCGCCGCCGGGCACCCGGCGCATAGACCGCGCCCGCCAGCGCAGGAACTGCGCGATTTGCACCGGCCGATCTCACCACCGACTCAGTCGTTGGCTTTGCTTTCACTGCCGCCGTCGCCGGCATTCTCGATCGCGGCGATCACCCCATCCAGCACTCCGTTGACGATGCCTCTGACGCCTTCTCCGATGGGGCCGGTGGCCGCCTCACGGAAGGCAGCGGCCGCCTCATGGTCACAGCCTGGACCGGATGCCCCCACCAGCACGGCCACCAGAACCAACCCCAGCACGGCCCGCCTCAGGCCTCTTCGTGGAAGGCTGTCATCAGAAAGCCGCATGAGCAAATCCTCCTGTATGCTCCTCAAAGGACGGCGACTCCATCCGCCGTCCGTAGGTGCATATCGGATGGTGGCCGTGGCCGGGATGAGGCCCGGACCAGGCGGGAACATGCCCGGCCGGCCTGACACGGCCAGCCCCAGGCAGTTCTTGCGCACTACACAGCCGCCCATCTTCCTCTTGAATGACCAGGTGCGATGTCCTGCACGGCTCAAGAGCCGCGGCACACACCGGAGCCGTCGCACACGCCAGAGCCGCAGCACACAGCGTCTGGCGGCGAGCCACGGACGCGTCGCCAGAACGCGCACGATCAACCCGTTTCGCGCCGTCAGGAAGAATCAAACCCGATCGGATATACTTCCCACATGGAGTTTTCGGGATGATCACCTTCTCACTGCAAAGCGGTTCCAACGGGAACTGCATCTATGTGGAGGCCGGCGGGGTACGTCTGCTTTTTGATGCGGGCATCTCCGGCAAATGCGCCGAGGCCCGAATGAGCGCTCACGGCCGGAACATCCGTGATGTAGACGCCCTGCTCATCTCTCATGACCATGTGGACCACCTGCGTTGCGCGGGTGTCTTTCAAAGAAAATTCAAAGTGCCGATTCACATGACGCGGACTACCCACGCCGCCGCGCCGTGCGATCTGGGCAAGCTCAGCAATGTCCACTACTTCACCGCCGGCGACCGGCTTCGGTTCAACGGGGTGACGGTCCACACCATCCCGACGCCCCACGATGCCGCTGACGGGGTCGGCTTCGTGGTTGAACATAACGGCACTCGGCTCGGCATTCTGACCGATCTCGGACATCCGTTCGCCGCCCTGCGCGATTGGCTCGAAACGCTGGATGCCGTTTATCTGGAAAGCAATTACGATCCGCAGATGCTCGCGACCGGACCGTATCCGCGCTATTTGCAGGAGCGCATCCGCGGTCCTCACGGCCATCTCTCCAACCCCGAGGCCGCGGAGTTGATCCGGTCAGCCGGCCGGCGGCTGCAATGGGCGGCGCTCGCGCACCTGAGCCAGGAGAACAACCACCCGGAGATTGCCCTGGAGACGCACCGCCGGCACGTGGGCCGAACCTTCCCCTTCCATCTGGCCGGCCGCTATGACGTCAGTGAACTGCTGGAGATTTGATCAGGCTCAATGAGCGGCTTGTGCAATCGCGGACGCGCGATGCGCCTTCTCGGAAAAAACCCCGGTCCCCGGCGCCGCATGAAGCACCCGCGCGGGCACCCCTACCACGGTGGTCAAAGGCTCCACATCCTCGATAACCACCGCGCCCCCGCCAACGACAGCTTCGTAGCCAATCCGCAATCCCTGGAGGATGGTGGCCCCTATGCCCACGAAGGCGCCCGATCCGATGGCCACCCGGCCGGCGATCCTCGCCCCCGGGCAGACGTGGGCGGCGGTACCGATCATGGTTTCGTGATCCACAATGCAGCCCGTATTCAGGATCACCGAGTCGCCGATCTGGCAATGGGCACACACGAGGGCCCCCGCCGCAATGACGATATTTCGCCCCAAAGTGACATTGCGGGCCAGGTTGGCCGAGGGATGGATGGCATTGATGAGCTGCAGGCCGGCCGCCTCCATCTGTTCGGCCATGTCGCGACGGATGCCGTTATCCCCGATGGCCACGACGGCCGAAGTCACCCCCTGGGCACACAAATCGGGAAGCACGGAGAGGTCGCCCAGAATGGGCAGGCCGTCCATCCGTCGACCATGCAAGGCCGGGTTGGAATCGAGAAAACCGACCACCTGGTACTGCCTGGCCGACAACAGAATGTCCAGCACGACCCGGCCATGGCCGCCGGCGCCCATAATCACGCACTTTTTGCGTGGCGGCACGCGGCGCAAACTGATTTCACGAGCTGAATCGATCATCTCCCCCTTTATCGGACGGCACAGGCGGCGGCTGAACTTTTTCCCCTTTCGGGGCGTAAATCAAGCAGAGGCCGCCCATTCCGGCCGCTGTGCGCCTGTATCCTGCAAGATACTGTGGTTTCATGGCTTAGGCACAAACTGGGGCAGGCCGATGATATGACCGATGATTAGCCCATCGGTCCGGGTAGAGCCGGCCGCTCGCGGTCGATCGTTTACCGGACGTCGTTGACCGGGCACGGACCTGAGCCGTATAGTGCGTCCTGGCCACAGGGGCGGCTCACGTCCAGGTGTTCGACCCTGATCGTATGAAACCGAGGGTAGACAGTCGGAAAGGCGACCGATCGATGTCGAGCGAACAATCCGAAAGCTCCTCTCCACCCGCAGTGCTTTCCAACCCACCGCCTCCCCCTGGCCGGAGTCCGATGGTCGACGCGATGCACTGGGCCAGTCGCAACCGGTGGTTCATCGGCTGCGTGGCGTTGTTGGCGGTTTTGACGATCGGTTTCGAGCGGCGTTTCCAAAATATCGTCATCCGAAAACTGCCCCTGCCGCTCAAGCGGGAACTGAGCCAACTGGACCGGGAGAAACTCACTTACCGGGACCCCTCCGGCGAGACGATGAAGTATGTCCTGGCGGGTAACCCCATTCAGCTTGCGCCCGAGATGGTAAACGAACTGGGCACGTCGCAGTATCTGAGCTGGCCCCTGAGACTGTGGCGATGGAGCGAAGATCAAAGCAAGCGTCAGCCTGCGGACGATCTCTTCCATCTGTTCATCACCTACTACACCGGCAAGCCTGACCAGGTGCCGCACGTCCCCGAGCAGTGCATGCTGGGCAATGGTTTCCAACCGGTGGGCAACCAACTGCTGACCGTGGAACTTCCCGACCTTCCCGAGAAGGACCGTGAAGTGCCCGTGCAGGCGCTTCTGTTTCATCGCCGGACTCTCAGGGACGAAGAGAGCCGGCTGGTCATGTATACCTTCCGGGCCTGCGACCAGTGGCATGCTGACCGCGACCGGCTGCGTATGACCCTGGGTAATCCGCTGGCCCGTTACGCCTATTTCAGCAAGGTGGAAATATCGTTCCAACTGCCTCCCGAGAGGCCCCCCGAGGCAGTGGCCAAGGCGACCGAGGCAGGCAAGCGCTTCCTGCAGGTAGCGCTTCCGGTGCTGGTGCGGGATCATTGGCCGATCTGGCCCTCGGATGACGCGCCAGACCAACCCGTTCAGGCCGAAAAGTGACGGGGTTCCAGGAGCAACGGCCTCGATTCAGATAGAAAAGGAAGACTCTGCCAATGGCACAACGATTGAACAAGAAACTGGTGGTCGGTCTGACCATTGCGGCCATGGTGTTAATGACGATCTGCATGTTCGCCCTGATCGTCGTGCTGCCCCCGCCAGACCCCGCGCCGTTTGTCCAGCAGGCCAAGGACTTCGAGGCCAAGAAACAGTACGAGCAGGCGGCGATCGCATACAACAATGCGGCGGAACGGGCCCGCCGGGCCATGCTTAATACCAGCGATTCGGAGAAGAAAGCCCGCCTTCGTCAGGACATGACCAACTACCGGATCCTCGTCGGCGACATGGCTTACAGCGCGGGCCAGGCCGGCAAGGCGCTCCAGGCCTGGCGAGCGGTTATGCGCGAAGACCCGACCAATGAGGCGGCCCAAACGCGCATCCTGAACACCTACATCGATTTCTACCGCCTGGTCGGCACGGCGGACTGGCCGGGCCTCGAACAGGAAGCCCGTCTGCTCAGCGAAATGAACAAAGAGCAGCCCAACCCGATGGGCCTGGGTTGCTGGGGCCTGGCCCTGACCAAGCAGCGCGGCGTCAAGCCCGAGAACGCGGCCGAAGGCGAGAAGCTCCTGAAGCAGGCCTTTGAGCTCAAAAAGAGCGACCCCGATCTGGCCAGCTACCTGGCGGGCTGGCACCTGGAAGAGGCCAGAATGCTGCTGAGCAGCCCGCGGCCCCAGGAAACCTACAAGCAGGCGGAAGCCCGGATTCGCGAGGCGGAAGACGTCTATGAGCAGTTGAAGGCCCATCTCCCGGAAGATTCCAAGCAGGCCAGCACGGCATGGCTCTATCGGGGCCGATTCTACCTGGAACTGCGCAACCTGCTGTGGATCCGGCTGGAAATGTTCCGCCGGGGCACCACCATGGGCAGCTCGGAGCCGGAACTGCTCAAGCAGCTCGACGAAGCGGATCGCAAATGCCTCGAATCGCTGCAGCAGGCGGCCCAACTGAACTCCAG
The DNA here is from genome assembly GCA_012719955.1 of Phycisphaerae bacterium. Classification (GTDB taxonomy): domain Bacteria; phylum Planctomycetota; class Phycisphaerae; order UBA1845; family PWPN01; genus JAAXZI01. Next base: position 6,918 of record JAAXZI010000128.1, read on the forward strand.
CGACGACAGAATCCTCTGCAGCATGGGCGACTATTGGGCCTTTAAGCCTTCGACCGAGCGCGATGAAGCCAAGCGAAAGAGCGAAACGGAAAGCCACCAGGCGCAGGCCATCGAGGCTTACAAGAAGGCAATCCACGCGGCCCCGGACGAGTTTGAGGCTTATTTGAAGCTGTCCAACCTTTACCGCCGGTCGAGCAAGCTTGCCGAAGCCGGCGATGTGCTTCAGGCCCGCGTGGACCGCCGCATCAGCCGGGGCACCCACATGGAATTCCGCAACCGGCTCTTCATGCTCAAGATTCGCGAGGAGCTGTTTGATGTGCGGGTGGCCCAGGCCGGCGGCCTGCCGCGTGATAGCGAGGAATTCGCCGCCATCCTCAAGAATTTGAAGGAAGTGCAGTATTCGGAGTACGTGAACGAGGCGGAAGGCCGCGAAGAAAACGGCGTCGCCAAGTTCATGAGAGGCCGGCTGTACATGCTCGAAGGCAACTACCCCCGGGCCCTGGAGCTGATGAAACAGGCCAGCACGGCCACCCGCGGGTCAGATATCCGAGTTCAGCTCGTGCTGGCCCAGCTCTACCATCTCAACAATGTTCCCGCCATGGCGGTCGAACTCCTGCAGGAGCTGACCCGGACCACCGTGCCCAATCACGATGTGGCCTGGACCCTGCTGGCCACCGTGCAGCGCGATCTGGGACAGCTTGATCAGGCGCAGCTCTCGGCGGATCGAGCGCTGAAATTGAACCCGCAGAACCGCGAGGCCATGCTCATCCTGGCCGGCATCTACCAGGCAAGGAACAACGAGGCCGGCCTGGAGGCCATACGAGCCAAGCTCAATCTGCCGGAACAGGCGGCCGACAAGGCCGTCCAGGAAGCGGTCGCCCTGCTCCAGGGGTCGTCGGAGGGAGAGGATGATTCCGCCCGGGTCGAGCAGGCCAAAGCCAAGATCTACGAGGCCCTGAAGTCGGATCCAACCCACTTCGCCGCGCTGCGCACGCTGGCGTTTCTGCTGGCCGCCAAGGCGGAGGATTCCGACGCGGTCAAGTCGGCCAAGTCCCAGGAACTGAAAGCCGCCTTCAACAATGCCCTGGCCACCCTGGACAAGCGGATCGCGGACCTTACCGCGACTCAATCGGCGGCCGGCGAGACGGAGGAATACAAGCGCCTGGATGCCAACCGCCGGAATATTCGCAGGCTGGCGGCCGCAGCCGAGGGCGCCAGAGAGGATATGCTCCAGCGTCTCATCGAGGTCGTCTCCCATGAGGATACGCCACCCTATGAGAAGGCCATATCGCTCGCCCAGCTTTACGTCAACGCAGGGGAAAACGAAAAGGCGATCGAGCAGTTGAGGACGGCCCATCAGCTTCGGCCGCAGGAATCCGCGATCCTGGAGCAGATGTTCAACATCGCACTGGCCAAAAAAGAGACCTGGCCGGTGGCCGAGAATGAATGCATCCCCAAGCTCATCGAGCTGGGCGCGACGCGCGCCGGCGGACGCTTCCATCGCGGCCGTCTCGCCCTGGCCAAGGCGGAAACCGCCGCCCGGGAGAACAACGCCGCGGAGGTCCGGGTCCAGGCCGACCTGGCGCGCCGCGAAGTGGAAGCCGGCCTCAATGAGTTTCCCTCCTATCCCGACGGCTATGTCCTGTTGGGACAGGCCCAGTTCCTGCTCAATCTATCTGAGGAAGCCCAGCAAAGCCTGGCCAAGGCCCTGGAGCTCAATCCTCGCCATACCTCGGCCGTGCTGCTCATGTACAATCTGGCCCGTTTTCGCGGGGATGAAGCCCAGCGGCAACTTTACGTGCGCCGGCTGGCGGAGTTGAACCCCACGCACCCGATCGTACTGAAAGAACGGCAGGAAGCCGAAGACCAGGCGAACCCGGCCGGTGGCATCGCTCGAAGAGAGAAGATCGCCCAGAGCAACCCGCAGGACCTGGACAACCTGCTGGCCCTGGCCGCCCTGTATGTGCAGACCAACCAGGCCGACAAAGCCCGGGAAACCTACGAAAAATGCCGCAAACTCGGACCCGAAAACCTGCTGGTGGTCGATCGGTATGCGGCCTTCCTGCGCCAGAAGAGCCCGCCTGATCCCGCCGCGGCCGCCCAGTTGCTGCAGGAAGCGGTCCAGAGCATGAAGGAACCCCGCAGCAAGGCCGGCGCCCAGCTTATGCTCGCCCGCCATCTTGAAGAGTTGAACAATGCCGGCGGCGAGAACGCTCCCACCGACGCCAACGTGGCCGCGGCCTACGAGGCGGCCGCCAAGATTCACGAGATACCCGAGGTGTTGCTGGACATCGCCCGCTTCTACGAACGAACCCAGCAGCCCAAAGAGGCGGAGGCCAAGTATCGCCGGGCGATCGCTATCAGCGGCGGCGATGAGAACACGAACGCCAACCGGCAGGCCCGGTGGTCCCTCATCCAGTTGCTGATGAACTCCCCGGAGGATCGCTTCACGGAGGTCGATAAGGAGATCGTCGCTTACGGAGAGAAGTTTACAGACGGCTATGCCCTCATCGCTCACTCCCAACTGGCCATGATCACCGGCCGGGTATCGCAAGCGATCGAGGACATGAACAACTACATCCGCCAGCGGCCCCAGGATGCGATGGGCTTCTATCGGCGCGGGCAGATGCACTACCAGCGTGGAGCGATCGCCCTGGCGATCGAAGATCTGCGCAAGGCCGCGTCACTCGATCCGACGGGCTTCAATTTCGGGCATCGGCGCGCGCTGGCCAGGTGCCTGGCGGAAACCAACCAACCGGACCTGGCGGTCGCTCAGTTGAACTCCATTCTCGAAGACAACAGGAAGACCACGGGAGACATGCAGCAGGTGGTGGAGTTGGAGACGGCCAGGCAGCTCGTGGAGCTGCACGTGGGCCGGCAGCAATGGGCGGCGGCCGAAGCCGTGATCCTGCCCCGTTCGCGCGAGCCGAATTCCCCCAACCGCGTTTCCTGGCTGGCCATGCTGGCCAACCTGTACTCGCTTCAGGGCGATGCCGCCCGCGCAATTGCGGCCACCCGCGAGGCGGTTGAGGTCACCGGGATGCAGCTTCGGTCTGTCATGAGCCTGGCGGAGCTGTGCCTGCGCATGAAACGCCCGCAGGACCTGATCCAGTTTGTCAACCAGCGCGTGCCCGAGGAAACGCGCAAGCAGCCGCTCATCCGGATCAAGCTTGCCGAAGCCTACGCCGCGGCCGAGCAACCGGCCCAGGCCATCGAAATCTACAACCAGTTGCTCGATGGCGCCGGCGACGACCTGGCCGGTGTCAAGGCCATCGCGATGAGCGCAAGCGCGAATCTCAAGGACGGCCTGGCGACGCTCAAGAGCCGCCTGGCCGCCCGGCCGGATGATCGTTCCGCCAAGTATGCGGTCGCCCTCGCGCAGCTTATGGATAGCGCCGGTTACGAGGCCGGTTTGCAGGACATGAACGCCCTGCTGGCGAGCATCACCGGCACGGACGACAAGGCCAAGGCGGAGAAGATCCTGATCCTGGAAGACCTGTGCAGAGCGGTTCACGCCCACAAGGATCTGCCCACCGCCCGTAAGCTCTACGAGCAACTGGTGACCTTGGCGCCAGGCAACACCATGGCCCAGAACAATCTGGCGTACCTGCTGCTCGACTCGTTCAAGGAGCCGCAGAAGGCCATGGAACACGCCGAGTTGGCGGTGCGCAGTCTGCCGCCGGGCACCAGCGCCCGCGACCGGGCCCTGATCATCGACACCCTCGGCTGGGCTCAAGTTGTGGTCGGCAATCTGGACATGGGCATCGCTCGGCTCAGGCAGGCGATTAACCTCCTCCAGACCGTGCCCGCGGACATGGGGTACACCATGGCCGGCACGTATTACCACCTGGCCGAGGGGTACTTCCGTCGCAGCCAGGCGTCATCCGGCCGCACCCCGCAGGCCGACCGCGAAGAGGCCGTCCTCGCCTGCCGCCATGCGTGGCGGCTGCTTGCCACGGCCGGTCCGGCGGATCCGGATAACGTGCGGAAGAACGTGCAGGCACTGGCGGAAAAGCTTGGCATCCCGCTCGAAGAGCAAGCCCCGACCACCCAGGCGGCCCAAGCCCAGTAGGGTCAACCGTCCTGAGCGATCTACGACAAGGCCACGAATCTACTCGTGGCCTTGTTGCTTTTTGGGGAGCGACGCGCCGCCATGCTGGTTGTTGGTCGCCCCGCTGCTGATCACTTGAATCTTCGCGCGTTCGGAGTACCTCACCCTCTGAAGAGGCGAGGCACCCGCACCCAACGCACAAGATTCATTTGGAATCCGTATCAGGCCCGGGAACCACGGGACCTCGCCTGGTAGTTGATGTGTACCACCTGGGCCGGGGGGAAGCCGTTGAACCAGGTCGAGGAGGCGTGGCTGTAGGCGCCGATGTTCTCGCTGTAGACCAGATCGCCCAGGTTCAGGTCCGGCAGCGGCTCGGACTGGCAGATGGTATCGAGCGCATCGCAGGTGGGACCGAAGACGGCGCAGAGCTGCGTCGGGCCCTTCTTGAACGCCTTGATGTGATACTGACAGTGGTCGAACAGCACGCCGGAGAAAGTGTGATAGATGCCATCATTCAGGTAATAGCAGCGTTTGCCGTCGCGGTCGGCCTTGCCGATCACCTCGGCCACCAGAGTAGCCGCGGTGGCCACCATAAACCGGCCCGGCTCGGCGATGATCTCCAATTCCGCCGGGAAGAGCCGCCTGAACTCGGCGTTCAGCACCGCCGCCAACTCGCGGAAGGAGCGCACGTTGCCGTCGTACGGCGCGGGGAAGCCTCCGCCGATGTCGAGGAGCCGCAGCGCATAGCCCCGGCCGGCGGCCTCTTCCAGCACCTGGGCGGACATGTTGAGCGCCTGCACGAAGTTGTCGTAGTTAGTGCATTGGCTGCCGACGTGGAAGCTGAGCCCCTCCACGACCAGCCCGGCGTCGAAGGCGGCCGCGATCAGATCGGCGGCCTCGCCGGGAGCGGCACCGAATTTACTGGACAGTTCGACCATCGAGCCGGTGTTAGGCACACGGATGCGCAGGGCCAGGCCGGCGTGCGGAGCGTGCCTGCGAATCTTGCGAATTTCTTCGGGGTTGTCGTAAGTGACCAGCGGCTTGTAGGGATCGAGCTCCTCCAGCGTGGCCCGGTCCTTGATCGGGTTGGCGTAGATGATCTTGTCCCAGATGTAGTTCTGCCGCTGCGCGGGCGGGAGGTTTTTGATATTCTCGTACACCAGCCGGAACTCGCCGATGCTGGCGACGTCAAAGCTGGCTCCGGCTTCGTAGAACGTGCGGATGATTTCGGGAGCGGGGTTGGCCTTGACGGCGTAGTACGCCTGCACGCGCGGCAGGCGCCGGCGGAACTCCGCATAGTTGCGACGAAGCACGTCATGATCCACGATCAGGAGCGGCGTGCCGTGTTGCCGGGCAAGCCTTTTGAGGAGTGCGCTGCTGGCCATGACTGTCTCCACTGCCATGAGAACACCGGCCGGCCAGGGAGGCTGGCCGGCCGGTTATTGTACGCTGCCTGTCCGGATCGACCCGTGAATGATGGATCAAAGCTTGTACTGCGGGATCTTGAGCAATTCGCCGTCCCGAAGCGCCGACTGATGCGCGATGATGCCGCTCACCGTCATGTTGAGCGCCAGGGCCACGTCCACCAGCGGCTTGCGGTCCTCAAGAATGGCCAGGACGAACTCATTCATGAGATAGCCGTGAGAGCCGCCGTGTCCGCCGGGGTCCACTCCGGGCGGTAACGGCGGGCGATTGATGTTGGGCAGTTTTTTCTCAAGCCCCTGGTACTGGCCGTAGACGGTGCCCTTCTGACCGCGCACCCGGCCCATTTCGCCGCTGAAGCCGGGGGTGTCCCAACTGACGGCCATCCGGGCCATCCCCCCCTCGCTGGTGCGGAACAGGGCGATCTCGGTGCCGAAGGGGTTCTTGTAGGGATTGTTGGCCGGCTGGAGCTTCTCGAGCAGGCTGGGCATGCCCATGCAGGAGACTTCGGTGAAGCTCCCGTGCGTCACGCCGAGGCAGTAGGCGTTCGAGTGGGTGGGATACCATTGCGGCGGCAGGCCGACCCGCCAGCCCTTGTAGGAATCGATGGGCTTCTCCGAGTAGTGGTAGTATTCCCCTTCCGCGTACACCAGTTCGCCCAGGCCGCCGGCCTCGTAGATCTTCCGCATGGCGTAAAGATCCGCATGGAAGCAGGAGGTCTCGAACATCATGTACTTGAGACCGCTTTTCTTCACCGCCTCGAAAACCTTGTCGGCATCTTCCAGCGAGCCGAAAACCGCCGGCACGGCCGTGGCCACGTGCTTGCCGTGCTTGAGCACTTCGATGCAGTGCCGGGCATGATTGGGGGCGTCGGTGGCCACGAAGACCGCCTCGATCTTGTCGTCCTTGACCAGCTCTTCGAGCGAAGGATAGGTCTTCTCGCACCGGCAGGCTCGGGCCAGGGCCGCGCACCGGTCCGGAATAAGGTCGCTGACGGCGACCACCTCGACGTTCGGGTGGTCCTGGAAGCTGAAGGCCGCCCCGAACTGGCACACGCCGTAGCCCACGATGCCCACCCGGACCTTGCGATCGGAGACGGGCGTCCAACCCTTGGAAACATTCGGGTCGGCAGGCTCTTTCTCAAAACCCTGGATGGGCTTCTCCTCGGCCCCTGCGGCAGCTTGAATCCCCAGCGCGGCGGCGCCGGCGCCCAGGGCCTGCAAGAATGAACGACGGGTGGTGGGGTCATGCATCGCGATGCTCCTTAGAGTTTGAGTCCAAGCCGTAATGAGTACCCGGATTGGGCCGGGCCGTCAAACCCCGGTCCGGGCAGGCGGCGTCGAGCGATCCGCCACCGGCAGGCAAGCCCGCCGGGGCCCTGAGGCAGCCCGCTGGAGGCCGCGTCAACATCTGTGCAAATTCCTTCGGAGGCAGCCATCAGTCTCCTCATGCTGATCGCTTTACCTGCTTCTTGCTGGCCTCTGGCAGCGTGATGAGCGGACACAGATGAGCTGACTTGAGCCACCGCCGATTCCTCGACAGTCGCACTATCACGGGATAGACCAGGCACACGCTGCTGCGGGTCTTCAGGAACGCCTTGGCCGCATTGGTCCGCAGCCGCTTCATGGCCTCGGGCGGTTGCCCCGCACCACCGCTCGGGCCGTTGCGCATTCGTTACACTGGACGTCCGAATGCTTGCCTCACTCTCGCACAATTCCTCGCCGGCGTCTCGCACCTTCTGTCATCGAGCACCACCGCCACTCATCTTCGCGAAACGGAGGTGACGGAATCAAGACGGGGTTGCCCCAACGCTTATACACCAACAAGACACCGGTGCCCCACCGGCCCCTGAACCTTCCAAAGGCGGGCAGGATGCCCGCCTTTGGAA
>JAAXZI010000129.1 GCA_012719955.1 Phycisphaerae bacterium
CCCTTATAATCCGCCCAAACAAAGCCCCTTCGACCCGGGCTGCCGATGCTTTGAAACCTCTGAGGTAGCGAATGACCACCCCCGTAGTGGCCGGTTATGACCTGGATGTATTGGATGCCGAACTGGAAGGCCGTGACGCCCTCGACGTGATCGACTGGGCGGCGCGCGAATTCGGCGATGATTTGGCCTTGTCCTCCTCCTTCGGGGCCGACAGTGCGGTCATGCTTCACCTGGCCACCCGGGTCAAGCCGGACATCAAGGTCATCGCCATCGACACCGGGTTTTTGTTTCCTGAGACGATTCGTTTCCGGGAGGACCTTACCCGCCGATTGAACCTCAATCTCATCGTGGTTCGCCCGCGGATCCCCACGGAGGTATTCCTGGAAGAGCATGGTAAGATGTGGCAGTCCAGCCCTGACTCGTGCTGTGCGATGAACAAACGCGAGCCTTTCGACCGGGCCAAGCGTGAGCTGGGCATTCGGTGCTGGCTGACCGGCATTCGCCGCGAGCAGTCCAGCACCCGCAGGGCGACGCGGATCGTTCAACAGGATCACCTGGGGCTCATGAAAATCTGCCCCATCGCCGCCTGGACGGCCAAGGATGTTCACTACTACCTCCTGGAGAACGATTTGCCGTATCATCCTCTGCGCGCCGACGGCTTTCTGAGTATCGGCTGCCACCCGGAGGACGGATATTGCACCACCCGGGTCAAACCCGGCGAAGATCCCCGGGCAGGTCGCTGGGCCGGCTTCGATAAGACCGAGTGCGGTCTGCACGTGCACGAGCAAGGCGCCGGAATTTAGGATAGCGATCAGCGTTCAGCCATCAGCGAGCTGACGCCCGATCGCTGACACGTGATCGCTGAACGCTGAATAGCTGATCGCTGACTGCTGAACGCTGACAGCCGATCGCTGACATTGACAGCTTCTTTCAAGAAAGGTGCGGGTATGGAAGCGTTGTCTCACGGGACCAGCGCGTTCGTGCTTGTGGCTCTGTTTCTGTGCACGACTGGCTACGGCCAGCAGGCTGCGACTCGGCCTGCCGGCAGCGAGAAGAAGGCGGACCTGGCCACCCTCCCGCCGGAAGAAGGCGGCTTGGGCAACAAACTGGCCGCCACGCCCAACGATGTTCACGCGCTGATCGTCGACGATCCGGTCTCATTCGCCGATTCCAGCCCCGGCCGGCTTACCTCCCGGGTCATCGAGACCGAGTTCCCCTTCAACGACCTGCTGCCCTCCTGGAACGTGGATGTCCCGCCGGGCGCGGCCTTCACGGTTGAATTGCGCGTGGGCCGTCGTGAGGGCGATTTCTGGACGCCGTACTATTCCCTGGGCACCTGGGGGCGCCGCGAACCCCTGAAGGGCAAACACCTTCGCGATGAGAACGGCTTCATCAACATCGACTACTTCCAGTCTTCCAAAAAGTTCGATCGCGTCCAATATCGCTTCCTGCTGGAGGCCGGCGAGGGCGGCCTGTGGCCGATACCCCGGCGGGTAGCCCTGGCCTACAGCAACACCCTCAACGACGCCGAGCTGGCCCGCAAATTCCGCAAGACCGTCGATCCGGTCCCGAAGGAAAAGTGGACCCGCCGGCTGCCCATTCCATTCCGCAGCCAGAAATGGGAAGACCCCTCCATCCGTGGCTCGATCTGCAGCCCCACCTCCGTCGCAATGGTGCTGGAGTATCGCGGGATCAAGCGACCCACCGTGGAAGTGTGCAATACCATCTACGACCCGGCCTACCGGCTCTACGGCAACTGGTGGCGTGCCGTGCAGGGCGCTTACACCTACGGCGTCCCCGGCCACGTCGAGCGCTTCGGCGATTGGAATGCCGTCAAACGCTATATTGCCGCCGGTCAGCCGATCATTGCCAGCATCCGCATTCAGAAGGGTGAAATGAGCCATGCCCCCAACCGGCAATCCAATGGCCATCTCATGATCATTGCCGGTTTCGATGAGAATGGGGATGTACTGGTGAACGATCCCGCCGGCGAGACCACCGAGTTGGGCGTCACCACCTACAAACGCGCCGACATGGACAAGGTCTGGCTTGCTCGTGGAGGCGTCGGCTACATCCTGCTCCCGCCTAAGCAGGCCGGCAGGTAGGCGCAGGCCACCGGGCGAGACCCGCTCAGACTTTAACCCAAAGAGGATGGCCGGCCGGATTGAAGCCTGCCCGGGTCCCGGCTACCCTTCTGAATATGACCGTCAAACACGCAGAGGTATATCCCGAGCTTCAGGACGACCAGATGCTGGCCATCGGCATCTACGGCGAGACGGTGGCCGCCTACCGCTACACGGTTCTGGCCGAGAAAGTCCCCGGGCAGGAGGAGCAGCGGACCTTTGCGGCCATTGCCGACGAGGAGCAAGCCCATAAGCAGATGCTCCAAAGGCTCTTCGAAAAGCACTTCCCCGGCAGCGCCTTCGCATTATCGGACCAGGATAAGGCCCTGGTATTAACCGGTCCCCGGCTCATCAATGTCCGCGATCTGGCTGACTATCGCGAAGTGCTCCGGATCACCCTTGCGACCGAATTGAGAACGACCCAGTTCTACGAGGCCATGCGGCACCAGGCCCGCAACGAAGAGCTCCGTGAAGTGTTTACCACCCTGGCCGAAGAAGGATTCCAACACTACCAGCGCCTGCTGAAGCTGGGGCGGGAACGCGGGCTGCTGCCGCCGGAGGGCGAAACCTCGGCCCCGTAATGGTTTGGCTGTCCACCTTGAATCAGGACCAAAGCAGTACTATATTGGCTCAAGAATATGAGCCCGACGCGCCAGCGAGGGAGGGCTGTTGAGCCCGAATCGCCGGCGAGGAAGGGCCGCTGAGCCTGACGCGCTCGCGAAGGATCACCGTCCCGTGCGCCGAATGTGGTGGGCAGGGCGGTAAGTCATGAAAGGACAAATGGATGAGCATCTCGGGATCTCCGACCAAAGAGCAGGTCATTGATATCCTCCGGCAAGTGAACGACCCGGAGCTGCACAGAGACCTCGTCTCGCTGAACATGATCAAGAATGTGGCAGTTTGCGACGGGAATGTGCGCGTGGCGGTCGAACTGACCACGCCGGCCTGTCCGCTTAAAGACAAGGTGCGGGAGGACGTCCTCGCGGCCGTCCGCAAGCTTCCCGGGGTGGCCAATGTCGAGGTGGAGTTCAGCGCCCGGGTGCGCAGCAGCCCGTTCAAGCAGGCGATGTTGCCCGGCGTGAAAAACGTCCGGGCGGTGGGGGCGGGGAAAGGCGGCGTGGGCAAGAGCACGCTGAGCGTGCTGACGGCTGTCGGGCTGGCGCGGGCCGGGGCCAGGGTGGGACTGCTGGATGCCGACGTCTACGGCCCGTCCATTCCGAAGATGCTGGGCGTGGAGAACGCCCGTCCGAAGGTGGCGGGGGAAAACAAAATCATCCCCATCGTTGCCCAGGACCTCAAGCTCATGAGCGTCGGCTTCCTGATCGAGCCGGAGCGGGCGGTGGTCGTCCGCGGCCCGATGGCGCACGGGCTCATCCGCGACTTCCTTGAGAAAGTGGAGTGGGGTGACCTGGATTACCTGATTGTGGATCTGCCGCCGGGTACGGGCGACGTGCCGTTGACCCTGTCGCAGTCGCTGCCGCTGAATGGAGCGGTGGTCGTATGTACGCCCCAGGAAGTGGCTCTGCTGGATGCGGTGCGGGCCGCCCGGATGTACCAGATGCTCAACGTTGAGGTGCTGGGCATCGTGGAGAACATGAGCTACTTCATCGCCCCGGATACGGGCAAGGAGTATGACCTGTTCGGCAAGGGCGGAGCGGAAAAGGCCGCGGCCCGCCTGAAGGTGCCGTTCCTGGGTTCCATCCCCATCAATGTGGCCATCCGCAAGAGCGGCGATGAGGGCAACCCGGCCGAGATCTTCGAGAAGGACCCGCAGGGCGTCGGCGCGGCCGTTCAGAAAGTGGTGGAGAACCTCGCGGGGCAGATTTCGATTCGCAACGAATCACGCGCCGCGCCTGTGGAGTTGAACATTCATCGGTGATTCAGCGATAATGGAAGATCAGCCTGCGAGGAATTGCCATGTCCATGCGAGTTTCAATTGATCTTCCTGAAGACGCTTTCTCTGCTCTTCGTGTGAGCCCCGATGAGTTTGTCCGGAAAATGCGCCTTGCCGCTGCGGTGAAGTGGTACGAGATTGGCGTAGTTTCCCAAGGCAAAGCAGCCGAACTGGCGGGAGTGTCGCGGCACGAATTTCTTGATGCGTTGCACCATTTCCATGTCTCCCCTTTTCAAGAAACGCCTGAGGAACTCGCCGCGGAGTTGGATCGGTGAGCCGGCGTTGGGTCATCAACGCCTCGCCGGTGATCGCGCTGGGCAAGGTGGAATTGCTTTCCCTTTTTGACCGTTTGTGTCAAGAAATCGTCATTCCGCAGGCAGTTGCGGATGAGATCCAGCGCGGGCCGCGGGATGATCCCGCGTGCCGCTGGCTCAGGGAGGCTGCTGCACGATGGGTATGCGCCGGCCCGGCCCTGGACCCGGTTGTGTCCGCCTGGGATCTTGGCGCCGGCGAGACGGCTGTCTTGGCTTGGGCACGTTCGCACCCGGGCTTTGAGGCTATCCTGGACGATCGGGCGGCCCGTAACTGTGCCGCCGCGCTGGGATTGCAGGTTCGTGGAACGGTGGGTGTGATCCTATTGGCCAAGCTGGAGGGGCTTCTACGGAAGGTCGCCCCAGTCCTCGATGAACCCGAAGCTGCAGGCTTCCGTTTGCACCCGAGCCAAGTGGCAGCAGCGCTGCGCTTGGCGAATGAAGCCCCTCCGGATTGAGGCGGGGCGGGCGGTGGTCGTCCGTGGCCCGTCTGAAGGTGCCGTTCCTGGGTTCCATTCCCATCAATGTGGCCATCCGCAAGAGCGGCGATGAGGGCAACCCGGCCGAGATCTTCGACAAGGACCCGCAGGGGGGCGGCGCGGCCGTTCAGAAAGTGATGGAGAACCTCGCGTGGCAGATTTCGATCAGGAACGAAACCCGCCCTGCCCCAGTCGAATTGAGCATCCATCGGTGATGCAATCAGGTCGTCTGGGGCCGAAGCCCCGAGCCCCTTTGAGCCCGAAGCGCAAGCGAGGGAATGTGCGCCGAAAGCGCCTCCGAGCCCGAAGCGTCGGCAAGGACGGACACTGCCGCAGATCGCCTCCCACTGAGCCCGAAGCGCAAGCGAGGGAGAACGAATCACCAGCAGCGTTCTGCCCTCGCTTGCGCTGCGGGCTCAAGACTGCTCGGGCCCAATACCGCTTGGGCTCAAGGCCGCTTCAGGTTCAAAGGCGCTTTGGGCTCAGGGCAGGTCCGGGCCTTGTTCTTCAAACACGTAGCGGATGGCATTGCTGAGGGCCTGCTCCGTGTATAACGCCCGCTTGCTGCCCCCTTCGGTCCAAACCTGTTGATCGGATCCCAGCAATCCGGCTTCGCGGAGGCGGCGGGTGGTCCAAGCTTTGAGCTGTTCCATGACCTGCTTGGGCGTGGCTGTCGGAGCATACACAATCGCATGGACATGGTTTGAGCGCACGTTCAGCGCGGTCAATCCCCAGTTGCGGATTTCGCAATGGGCTGCCACCGTCTCCCGTACGATCTGACGACGCGCCTCATCCAGCGTTATGGGGGGATGTTTGAGGAGATGCCGTTCGCGCTCCTGACGCTGTGGATCAGGTGCCAGAACCGGTGCTCCCGGGCACCGGTGGTCCCGGTCCACTGAACCACGTGGATCGCCGTGCAGCCAAGAGCCGTAGGTCGTCCAAGTCAGCAGATAGCCGAGCGGCCCCATGGGAAATACCCTATCCGTCCGCCGCTGAGGTGGTCAAGCCCCCAGATGGGGTCCCGGACTGAGCCCGAAGCGCAAGCGAAGACGGATTATTACCGCAGATCGCCTCCCATTGAGCCCGAAGCGCAAGCGAGGGAGAACGAATCACCAGCAGCGTTCTGCCCTCGCTTGCGCTGCGGGCTCAAGAC
>JAAXZI010000130.1 GCA_012719955.1 Phycisphaerae bacterium
ATCTCGTTCCGGGTGCTGCTGTTCGCCTGCCACTCTCCGTTCGCGGATGCGGACGATGACGGTGACGTGGACCAGGAGGACTTCGGCATTCTCCAGGCGTGCTTGTACAATTTCGGCGGCCCCGCCTGCTCGTGCTTCGACACCGACGGGGACAACGAAATTGATGCCGACGACCTGAGCGCGTTCGTCAACTGCGCAATCGTCAGCGGTCCGGACGTCATCCCGGATCAGTGGCCGGCGAACTGCCCGCAGTAAGCCGTTAGCGGCAGGTTAGTCTGGTTTGTCTTCCCCGGCGGGGGTCGTGCTGAGCGGCCCCCGCCTCTCTATTTGAGGGGGGCGGCGGGGATTGTCCTGCGGTGAACGGGCGGACCGGGCGTCTTTTCGCAGTTAACGGACCGGGTGGGGGGCGTCTGCCGGCAAGCGGGCAGGCCGCGATCCCCGGAGACGTTATTACTTACGGCCAGGTGCGATCCCGCGGCACGCCTTTTCGGGGCCGTTACCCTGCATGTGCCGCAGTTCAGGGGGCGCGTCGGGACGACTCTGATTGGCGCACGGCTCAAGAGCCGTGGCGCACAGTCCGTGGATTTGGCTGGCTTGTTCTCGCCCACGGTCATTTCGGACCTTCACACCGGGACGGAACCGGGTAAAACCCTTATGGGACGAAGCCTCGGGGGATAGAGATTTAGTGAGAGGCCCCAGGCCTGAAAGTTGACAATTTGGACTGTTATCAGGTCCTAAAGAATTGAATTCGCGGGGTTTTTCCATAAATTTTGCCTTGACAATGGGAATAGAATCAGGTAATCTGAGACACTGGAGGCGGAAAACGACCGCCTGGACGTGTATATCTCTCAATTTTCTTGAGCCCTAAGCGGTGAGACCTGCGATTGGGCGGAAGGAGGAAGGCAGGCATGAAGAAGTCTATTTTGGTAAGTTTGGCCGTGGCCCTGCTCTGTTCGGGGGCTGTGTACGGCGCCTACGTGACCGAGCCGGACGGCTCCGTCATTATCGAAAGCCGGAACACCGGAAAGAACTTTAGCGCCTATAGTGATTTCGGATTTGCCGACAGCTCCGGCAATGTGGGCGCTCCCGGCTGCACGGCGACGGGTAGCCGCTACAGCGGCACGACGATGTACTATGGGCCTTCTCGTCAGGCGATTTTCTCGTTCACGCCGGACACCACGGGCCTGTACGACATCAGCTTGGCATGGCCCATCACGGCTGGTCAGCACAACACGGCGGTGGTGCTCTACACCGGCGCGATGTCCGGTGGTGATCTTGATCCGTGGGGCAATGCCGGGCCGAGTGGCGTGGTTCAGCGGACCACGGTGAACATGCATTACGTGAACTCCAATCAATGGAACCTCGTCTTTGACGATGTGGAGCTGCAGGCCGGCACGACCTATAAGGTCGGGATTTACGGCGGCTACATGTCCTTGCACAATGACGAAGACCCGTCAAACCGGGTGGTGGCCGGTGCGGCGATGTTCACGCCGGTGCCCGAGCCGACCACGCTGGTGCTGCTGGCGGCCGGCGGACTGCTGCTGCGGCGTCGTCGGACGGCCTGAGGCCGAATCGCTGATCGTCGTTAGTCTTGAAGTATTGACAGGGGCGGGTGATTCCCGCTCCTGTTTTTTTGTGCCTCCCCGGCTAAAGGGGGCGACGATGCCGTTGAGGCCAGGCCAGGCGGCGTTGTTCTTACCGCACTCCAAGGAAGTCGGTTGGTCAGAAGAATTCCGCGCGTGCGGATGATTCTTTCGGGTTGGGGCTTGACCTCAGGAGCGGGAATATATAACATGGCTAATTGGAGGCGGGGGCATCCTGCCTGGTAAGCATTTCCTGACGGCACGCGGAGAGCCGCGGGTGAGGAAGGCAATTCAGAGTTTTCTTTTCTTGGAAGGAGGAAAAGGCGTATGCGTAAAGTCTTTTTGCTGGGAACAGCCGTCTTGGCTTTGACGGCAGGGGCACAGGCTGCGTTTTTCGACAATTTCGACAGCTATGCCAATCAGGCCGCGTTTAACGCGGTGTGGACGCCGGGGACTGCGGCGATGACTCTGGATACGGATGGATCGCCGGCGCCGCAGTCGTCGCCGAACACCATTGCCCAGGGCCTCGATGCGGCAGCGGCTTTCAGGAATCTCGGCGCTGACAGCGTCCAGTTGCGGAATGTCGATTTCTCTTTTGACTTCTATGATGGCGGGGCGGCTCTGGGTCGCACCTACGCGCTGCTCGAGTCACGCGGTTCGAGCCCTACAGCCTCGAGAGAGGAGGGTCTCAACCAGATCATCGCGATCGGCAAGTATAACGGAACGGCGACTACGAAGTACAGCGGCCGCATTGCGATCGGCAGCATTAACTGGTTCAATCTCGATGCGCCCACCAGCCCGGATCGCTCAGTCGGCTGGCACACCATGCGCATCGTCGGCGATGGCGCTCCAGCTCCGACGCTGACGTTCTACGTGGATGGTAAGATTGGCAAGCAGGTTACGCTGACCCAGGCTCAGGGCGATGTGCTCATGAACTGGGTGCAGGTGGGTTCAAATTTGACCTCGGCTACCACGGCGAACTTTGACAATGTGAGTGTGACCCCCGAGCCGGCGACGCTGGGATTCCTGGCACTCGCTGGCTTGGCCATGCTGCGGCGTCGTCGGGCATAAGCTCGAACGGCTTGTCCGCGGATTCACTGAGAAGTTTGCGAGAAGGGTGGCATTTTATGCCACCCTTTTTTTATTGGGCGATGGTCCAACAGTTGCATGAGACACAGGCATGCGTTGAGAGTAAGATGTTCCGGGTTTCAGCGAAAGGAGTCGCGAATGGTCGGGCGTTGGGCATGGACGGCGTCTTATTCCGGAAACATCCAGCAATTGACGAACGCGGGCAGGGTGGCGAAATGGCCGGTCGTTACCGGGCTGGGGGCGTTGGTGTGCGCTGGGGCCGTGGGGTTGCTGGCCCTGGCCGGCTGCACGCCGGAGTCACGGCGATTAACTGGGGACGGGGGGCGAATCCAGCGTTTCCCGCCGCAGCATTCGCAAACGCCGGAGCCTGAGCCGGCGCCGCCGGACCCGCGGACGGTCTGGCCGCCCAAGGCGATCTGGGTGGTACGACATGCCTGGTCGTCGCCGGAGCAGATCGCCGGGCTGATGGAGCAGTGCCAGGCGGCGGGGTTCAACACCGTGCTCTTCCAGGTGCGCGGCAACGGGACGGCGTTCTATCGCTCGCGGATCGAGCCGCTGGCCGAGGAGTACCGTGGGCGCGATCCGGGTTTCGATCCGCTGGAGGTGGCGTGTCGCGAGGCCCACCGGCGGGGGATGGCCCTGCATGCGTGGGTGAACGTTATGCCGGCCTGGAAGGGGAAGGAGCCGCCGCGCTCGCCGGAGCATCTCTGGTACACCCATCCCGAGTGGTTCTGGTATGATCGGAACGGCCGGCGCCAGCCGCAGGGGGACTGGTATGTGAGCCTCAATCCGTGCCTGCCGGAGGTACGGCGATACCTCGTGGAGGTGCTCCAGGAAATCGTCTGCAATTATCGGGTGGATGGGCTGCACCTGGATTATGTGCGTTTCCCCACCGACGAGGGGCCGCGGGTCGATTACCCGCACGATGCCCGGACGCTGGCCCTGTTCAAGGCGGCGACCGGCAAGACGCCCGCGCAGGACCGGGCAGCGTGGTCGCGATGGCGGACGGCGCAGGTGACCCAGGTAGTACGGGACGCGCGGGCGATGACCCGGCGGGTCCGGCCGGAGCTGAAGCTGACGGCCGCGTGCTGGGCGGACATTCAAGCGGCCCGCAGAGATTACTTCCAGGACGGGCCGGCATGGGTGAATGCCGGACTGGTGGATCTGGTGTTCGTGATGAACTACACGGCCAATACGACCGTGTACCGGCAGCGGCAGGAGGCCTGGCGACGGGCGGTGACGCCCCGGCCGGTGGCCGCGGGAGTGGGGGCCTACATGCACCGCGGACCGGCCACGACGCTGGAGCAGATACGGGCGGCCCGGGCCTGGGGCGGGGGAGTGGCAGTCTTTTCCGATCAATTCCTGTTAGCCAACCCGCAACGAGCCTCGGAGTGGACGGCCGTATTGCGGGGAGCGCTGCTCTCGCCGCAGCCTGGGCCAGGGAGGTAGAATGCGGCCACAGAGGGCACAGAGGTTTTTGGCCACAGAAGGCACAGAGGACACAGGGGTTTTTTTGGGGGTATGGATAGGGGGGATAGAGTGGTTGCAATGGGAGGTAGGTGTGTGATGGGCGATCCTTTGACGGAGAAGATCATTGGGGCAGCACGTGGATCTCCTGGTCGAAGGCGAGGTGGTGGTAGAGGCGAAATCGGTTATGAAGCTGCCTGAATCGGCTGTGGCGCAGGTCATGTCCTACCTGAAAGCTACCGGCCTGAAACGAGGCCTTCTCATCAACTTCGCGGAGACCAGGCTGATCGACGGCATCAAACGAATCTCAATGTGACCCTCGCCCACAGCCACCCCAAAACTCCTCTCTGTGTCCTCGGTGCCCTCTGTGGCCGAAGGAGCTCTCTGTGTTCTCTGTGGCAGGAGCGCGCCGATGATAGATCGCCTGATATTCCTTTCAGTGCCGGGTCTGCGGCAGCGGGATTTGCGGGACCCGAAGCTTGCGCCGCATCTGCATGAACTGTGGTGTCGGGGCGGCGGGGTGGAGTTGACGCCCTCATTTCCATGCGTGACCTCGCCGGTACAGGCGAACATGCTCACCGGCGTGGGCCCGCGCGAACACGGCGTGATTGCGAACGGGTTTTATCATCGTGAGCGCGGGCAGGTGGATTTCTGGGTGGGGCGGCACGATGTGATCTGCCGGCCGACGTTCTTTACCCGCCTGGCCCGGGAACGGCCGGAGCTGACCTCCGCGGTGTGGCACGCCCAGAACATCAAGGGCGCGGACGCGACATCTATCGTCACTCCCTCGCCCATCCATGAACCTGACGGGCGCACCTTGCCGTGGTGCTACTCCAAGCCGGAGGGGCTGTACGCGGCGATGGCGGCCGACCTTGGGCATTTTCCGCTCCAGCACTACTGGGGGCCTCTGGCGGGGATTGAGTCCACGCGTTGGATTCTCGATGGCGCGTGGTGGCTGGCCCGCCGGCACGCGCCGCATTTTCAGTATGTGTACATCCCCCATCTTGACTATGCCGGCCAGAAGTACGGCCCAGACTCGCCGGAGGCCTTGCGGGCGGTGGGGGAGTTTGACGTGGCGCTCGGGGAGTTCATGAGGCGATATGCGGAGTTGCCGGGGGCGGAGCGGATGGCGTGGGTGCTGGCGGGCGAGTATGCCATGACGGCCGTGAACGGGGCGGTTTTCCCGAACCGGGTTCTCCGGCGGGCGGGGTTGTTGAAGGTGAAGGTGGAGGGCGGGTGCGAATACCTCGACGTGGCGGGAAGCGCGGCGTTCGCGATGGTGGATCACCAGGTGGCCCATGTGTTTGTACGGCCAGGAGGGGGAGCGATGCCAGAAGGTGGGCAGGATGCCCGCCCTCCAAAGGTAAGAGGCGGGCAAGATGCCTGCCCTCCAGTGGTGGACCTCGTGGCGGAGTTGTTCAGGGATGAGCCGGGGGTGGCCGAGGTGGTCGTTGGGCCGGAGCGGGCGGCGCTGGGGATGGACAATCCGCGCAGCGGCGACATGATCCTGATCAGCCGGCCGGATAAGTGGTTTGCGTACTACTGGTGGGAAGATGACGCCGTGGCCCCGCCATTCGCGCGGACGGTAGATATCCATGCCAAGCCGGGGTATGACCCGGTGGAACTGTTCGTGAAGTTGCCTGAGCGGACCATTCCGCTGGATGCGTCACTGGTCAAGGGCAGCCACGGGGCGCCGGTCGTCGAGCCGGGGCAACGGACGGTGTTGCTGACCACGCATCCGGAGTTGCTGGAAGGGTTGCCTTCGCCGATGCGGGATACCGATGTGTACGGGCTGCTGTGTGGGGCGTTTGGGCTACGGTCGTAAGCGGCTCGCTCTTGCACGTATCGGACGCTTGAGAACGAACAGACCGCCGGGAATCAATCAATTGATTCCTCAGGGATGAGGCCAATTGAGCCCGGTTCGCTTATCATGCAGCACATGGCTGCTTCCTTCACGCTTCAAGATGAAGCTTACATGCGTCGTGCCCTGGCTCTGGCCGAACGTGGCCGGGGGCATGTGGAGCCCAACCCTGTCGTCGGTTGCGTGCTGGTCCGCGACGGGCGGATCGTCGGCGAGGGCTATCATCGGAAATATGGCGGGCCCCACGCCGAGGTCTGGGCCCTGCGCGATGCGGGGGCCAGGGCCCGCGGGGCCACCGCCTACGTCACCCTCGAGCCTTGCTGTCACTACGGCCAGACCCCGCCATGCACCGAAGCGCTCATAACCGCCGGCGTGAAGCGGGTGATCGCCGCCATGCGCGACCTGTCACCGCCGGTCTGCGGCCAGGGCTTCGCCCGGCTCAAGGCCGCGGACATCCAGACCGCTGGCGGCCTGCTCGAAAGCGAATCCGTCTGGATGAATGCCGCCTATCTCAAACGCAAATTCACCGGCCGTCCCTGGGTCATCCTTAAGTGGGCCCAGAGTCTCGACGGCAAGATCGCCACCCGCACCGGCGATTCCAAGTGGATCAGCGGCGAGGCCGCGCGCGCGTGGGTTCATCGCCTCCGCGGCCGACTGGACGCCATCGTCGTGGGAGTGGGCACCGCCATCGCCGACGACCCGCTCCTGACCTGCCGTGTTGGCCGGCCTCGACGCATCGCGACCCGGATCGTGCTGGATCCGTCCCTGCGACTGCCGGCCACCGCCCAACTCGTGCGCACCGTCAAGGATGCGCCTACCCTCGTCGTCACCGACCGGCGAAAGGCCGACACAACCAAAGCCCGCAGGTTACGGCGTGCGGGTGTTGAAATCCTGGGCCTGAGACTCACCAGGCGGGGGCTGGATCTGGGGACGCTGCTGGATGATCTTGGCCGCCGAGGCATGTCTAACGTCATGATCGAAGGCGGCGGCCGGACCTTGGGCGCGTTCTACGATGCCGGCCTGGCCGACGAAGCCCTGGTCTTTGTATCCCCGCGCCTGATCGGCGGCCGCGAGGCCGTCAGCCCACTGGCCGGCAAAGGCCCGGCCACCATGAGCGAACTCCGCCGACCGGTCCGGCTGGAACAGAAACGCCTGGGTGGTGATACCCTCTATAAGCTGGTATTCACCGACCCTGCCCGGTTCTGAGTTCTCACTTCTCAGTTCTCAGTTCCTACGGCTGTATCCACTTTTCGTAGGCCACGCCCCCGTTGAACCGTCCGGCCTTGTCCTCCGCGCTGGTCCCGCAGGTCAGCGCATGGATCAACCCGTTCATTGGGCCCACCAACGCGGTATGCAGAATCTTGTTTTCGGGATTGGGGTGCATGAGGATATCGACCTGCCCGTTCATGCCCCTGTAGCGGATGACGCCCTCCAGCGTACTCTCTTTCAGCTCCATGTCCTTCTTGAGCCGCTCCAGCATTTGTTGTGTCCTGCGCCACGTTCCGCCGGTTGGGCCGATCACGGGCTTGCCATTCAAGGTGACGTTCCGGTCGTCGTAGCAGATGACGCTCAGGCAGCGTTCCCGTCCGCCGCGCAACCATTCGATCAGCTTGTCGCCGTGTTTGAGTTCGTCGTCGTACCCGTAGTTGCTGTCCAGGAATGAGATGCGTTCGACCTGGGCCGGAATGTGCTCGAAGCTGTCGATGTATCCGAGCACGAACGAGCCGCCGCCGCTGTGTCCGGACAGGATGATGCTGATTCGCCCGGGGCCGAGCTGCTTCACGACATCGTCCACAATCCGCGGAATGAGTTGGCGGTAATCGGTATGCCGCCTCTTCCACGTCGGCCAGGCTCGCTTGTCCGCTTCCAGGTAGGCTACGACCCAGTTGCACTCGCCGACCGTCTCGCGCATTCGCCGCATCTGGGCGCCAATGTGCTGGATGTTGTAGTGCCAATCGAGGCCAGGCGCCATCTTCCGGCCGATGGTCCAGTCGATCGTGTTGGCGTTGGGCAGGGCATAGAAGACCAGCCGCGTCGGCTTGGTCCGATCAAACGCCTCCGGCGAGGGCGCGTTGATATGAATGGTAACTTCCGGCTCCAGTCGGTATGTCTTTACCTGTTCGCCGAAATGGGGGCTGATCTCAAACCCTGGCAACGACGCCGGCCGTGATTGAGCCAGGGCCGAGGCGGAGCAAGCCAGTAGCACAACGATGGGATAAAGCACGTGACGCATGTGACCTCCGGTGCCAATAGAGACGGCTGGACAGCCGCCTTGCTGAAAGCTTCTTGGTGGACAACAATACCATACATGATCGCTTTGAGCGAACAATCCTGGGCCGTGCTGGTCATTGTGGTCGCCGCCGTTGCCTACCTCGGCTGGCAGGCCTGGCGAACGCTGCGCGGCGGTGGCGCCGGGGCCGGCTGCTGTCCGACCGGCTGCCCATCCGCCGGCCAGAGTGGCAACGAACCCACCCCCCAGGGTCACTCGCAATCGTTCATCCCCCTGGACGACCTGGCCGACCTGGCCCGTCGGCACAGCCAGGCGCGTAAACGCCCGGAGCAGCGTGCATGAGCCTGGAGCCGGCAGAACCCCGGGCGCAAGCGAGGGGTTTGAACATCACCGACCAACTCCTGGAGCTGTCAGCGAAGGGGCTGCGGCGGACCCTGCGGACCATCGAATCCACCCAGGATGCCTATGTCACCATGAATGGCCGCCGCCTTTGCTGCATGTGCAGCAACAACTATCTCGGCTTGGCCAGCCATCCGGAGGTGATTGCGGCGGTCAAGTCGGCCGTTGAGCGATGGGGTTGGGGAGCGGGGGCCTCGCGATTAGTCTCCGGCCACATGGGACCGCACGCCGAACTGGAAGCGCGCCTCGCGGCCTTCGAGAACACACCGGCGGCATTGGTCTGCTCAACTGGCTACCAAGCCAACCTGGCGGCCATTCGGGGGCTGGCCGGCCCGGACGACATCCTCCTGCTCGACAAGCTCAATCACGCCAGCATCATCGATGCCGCCAGGGGCAGTGGGGCGGTCCTGCGGGTCTTTCCGCATCGCGACTACGCCAAGCTCGAACGGCTCCTGGATCGCTCGGCCGGCTACCGCCGTCGCATCATCATCACGGACTCCATCTTCAGTATGGATGGTGACTTTGCCGACTTGCCCCGCCTGGCCGATCTGAAACGCCGCTACGATGCCCTGCTGATCGTGGATGAGGCCCATGCCACCGGCATCTTCGGCCGGCAGGGCCGGGGCGTGGCCGAGTTGATGCAGGTGGAAGAGGCCATCGACGTGACCGTAGGCACGCTGAGTAAAGCCCTGGGCGGCATCGGCGGCTTTATCGCCGCCTCGACCGAAATCATCGACCTGCTGGTGAATGTGGCCGGCCCCTTCATCTACACCACAGCCCTCCCGCCGGCCGCCTGTGCCGCCGCCCTCGCCGCTCTGGACCTTATCGAGCGGGAGCCGCAGCGTCGGGAAAAGCTGCTGAGCCTGGCCAACCGGCTGCGGGCCGAGCTGGGGGACCGCCTTGGCTTTGACTTGGGCGGCTCGACCAGCCAGATTGTGCCGATCATCGTCGGCGAGGCCGAAGCGGCCGTTCAGCTCTCCCGGCGACTGGAGGAAGGCGGCTTCCTCATACCGGCCATTCGGCCGCCCACCGTCCCCCGGGGGCGGTCGCGATTGCGCATCAGCCTCTCGGCCGGACACGACCCGGCCGACGTAGACCGGCTCGTGGCCCTGCTGGAAACCTTCCGGTGACTGACTGCCGAGCAAGACCAGTTTCGGCATAGCGCAACTGATTGTGGCAGCAAGTCTTAAAAACCTCTTGACTCTCGGCTGGGGTCTGGCTATCGTAGTGCGAACTTAACGGCAACGCCCCCATCGTCTAGTGGCCTAGGATATCAGGTTCTCATCCTGGAGACAGGGGTTCGAATCCCCTTGGGGGTAGTCCTCAACGACCCGCTTCCCGGTGCCGGGAGGCGGGTCGTTTTGCTTTCACCACCGGGCCTGGAAAGTCCTCCGGTAGCACAGCCGTAGCAAAGACGCCGTATCGCATGGGGTGTCGTAGAAACCGGCAAGACGCCGGTTCGGTCAACGGGTTGACAGGCAAGCCGGCCCGGGGTGGGCTTGGTTACAACTCGCGACAGTAGTCCCCCCGCTTTGCCTGTTTGCAAAGCAAGAGGCGGTACTGAGTTTTAGTTCACGCGTAATTATTGAATTTTAAGTGCATTTTTCCTTGATTGGTTCGCATGGAACCGTTATATTCGGAACTCCCATTGATGGTCAGGGCTTCGGGCACATTGGTCGGGTAGACAGCGTAGGGAGCCGCATCGATGCACACGCAGCATCGCGGTGGACGGTGGCAACGGATACCACGGCCGCACCTTGTTGCCAAGCCAGGCGATGGGGGAGCACGGAGGCAACGGGAAGCCGCTCAAATCTTGATCTGCATTTCCAGGGACGCAGCGAACCGTACCAGAACGGCAGGGATCGCCATGGACCTCAACCGGGGCCGCTGAGCGGGAGGCCGCGGAATTCCGCGGGGTTCTCTTAGGATCTGTCCCGAAAGCTGGCCACAGGTCGGCTGCAGGCGGCGCGCTGTCGCCGTTTCGGCAGTGCCAGGCGCGGTCCTGCGCTGCCCAGGAGCAGTGGCATACACCTCTCGGGGACAGACTCTGAGCCATGGTCAAGGGTTGTAGCCGGCGCGGAGAGCGTCCGGATGGGCGGAGATACGCGCCGGCGTGGGCATTTTGTGCCTTGGTGGGCCGGTTTGTGTCCGGCAGGTGCGGACAGACCGCAGGTGCGTGGGGGCGCGGCGGAAAGCCTCCTGGCCGGATCTCTTCTCAACGTCAGTGTAACACATGGGGGTGCATCCTTTTTATGTTGAAGGAGCAATCATGAGATCCAGCCGGATCAAAGTTCTGTCCCCGGTCGTTTTGATCGCGGTCGTGGGAGGGATGGGAAGGTCCTCACTGGCGACGGTTTATCTGGTCAACTCCGGGCGCTGGGTGCAAGCTTCTGACAGTCTTGGAGCATTTGATGAGAAAGTAGCGCTGGCTGGGGGCCTCTTTCAAGCGAGTGCCACCGTGCTGCACGGGGAGTATGCGGCAGTTGCGGACCAGGACTCATTGATTGCTGGAGACGAATTTAAGATCATTGGATCCAGTTGGGTTCAATGCCCATTTTTTCAGTTCGAGAGCTATTCGCACTCTTCATCTTCCGACCTGGTGGTGGAGTTTGAGGTGACCTGCCTGACGCGCATGCGCCTTACAGGCACATTGGAGGCCTACGGCGATTTTGGAGGTCTGGCCTATCCGCAGGGTGAGGTGGAAGTCTCGCTCAACGATGTAGACGGCCTCCTCCTGGTGTCGTTCGTCCAACCGATCGAGTTTTCCGGCGACGAAATCTTGAACGTTGATGAAACCCTTGATCTGCCTCCGGGCAGGTATCTGCTTGAGATCGGCGCCTGGGCCAGCGAGAGCTACGGGGATGGGGGATTGGGCGGCGGCGGGGGAACCTCGTTCAGCCTCGTGGCAAGCTTCACGACGTTGCCGGTTCGCAATGTGACTCGCAATACTTGTCATGCTTCCATTCAGGCCGCGATCGATGCCGCCCTTCATGGTGACGAGATTGTCCTCAGCCCCGGCACCTATACCGGGGCCGGCAACCGCGACATCGACTTCCGGGGCAAGGCTATCACGGTGCGGAGCGTGGATCCGGAGGATCCGGCCGTTGTGGCCGAGACGGTGATTGATTGCCAGGGCAGCGCGGCGGAACCGCATCGAGGTTTCAAATTCACTTCCGGAGAGGGGCTGGGTTCGGTGCTGGCCGGCGTGACCATCATCAATGGATATGGGCCGCTGGAGGGGATCCACTCCGCGGGTGGAGCAATCCTGTGCGTGATGTCGACTCCAGTCATCCGCGATTGCGTATTTCACGGCAACCAGAGCGGCTACTGGGCCGGAGCCATCGGGCTGTTTGACAGCCCGCTAAGCGGGGGGACCGCGGTGATTACCCGCTGCAACTTCTCGAACAACGTGGCCGGGGACGTTGGCGCCGGGGTCTACATGCGGGCTATCACCGCCCTGATCAGCAACTGCCGGTTCCTGGGCAACACCGCGGCGGCGGGAGCAGGCGTTTTCTCCCTTGCCTACGGCACGGGGGGCGCCTCCGTTATCCGCAACTGCATTTTTGACGCCAACTATGCGAGCATTCGCGGGGCAGCCATTCGCAACAGCACGGACTCCACGTTGTTGATCAGCAACTGCACATTGACGAACAACACTGCCCTCAGCGAAGGCGGCGGTTTGCACACGAACAGCATTTTCAGCCCGGTCGTGAGGAACTGCATCTTCTGGGCCAACCAGGATGCCGGCGGGTTCGACCAATCGGCGCAGATGCACATCGGCAGCGGGGCCGTTCAGGTCGATTATTGTCTTGTCCAGGGTTGGACCGGCAGCCTTGGCGGCACGGGGAACTCCGGGGCCAATCCGATGTTGATGGATCTGGATGGCCCGGACAATAACCGCGCCACATGGTTCGACAACGATCGCACCTGCAGCCGCTGTCGCTGTGCATCAACGCGGGTGATCCAAACGGCGACTACACGGGCCAGACGGACATCGACGGCGAGCCGCGTGTGCGGCAATCGCGAGTCGATATAGGGGCCGACGAATCACCGTATCCTTTCGAGTTCACCATCGGCGGAGTGGTTTATACCAACCCGGACGCCCCCTCCAGCAGTGGGCTGCCGGGCGTGACCATCGTCGTCATCCGCGCAGGCGATGGATCGGTGGTAGGGGCGGCCGTCACCCAGGGGGGGCAGGGGATGTGGCAGCTCGACGGCGTGCCGGAAGGGAATTACCAGGTTATACCTATCTTGATGGGGAGCTGTTTTAGCCATGTGGTCGGCGGCGAGCCTGACGGTTACCGGTCGGTTTGTATTCACGTGAATGTGGCCAACGAGACTGCCAACCAGAACATCGCATTCCTGGCCGTCGGGAAAGCCCAGAGCGATTTTGACCAGGACTGCGATGTGGATGGCACGGATCTTATTCTCTTTACGGCGTGCCTGAGCGGGCCGGTGGTGCCTTTGAGCCCCGGCTGTCAGAGCCGGGATCTCGATTCGGATGGCGACGTGGACCAGGATGATTTCGGGTTCTTCCAGCGAAGCCTGTCCCCAGCCGGCATGGCCGGGGAGCCGGGTTGTCAGGATTGATGATCAGTCCCAGGCGCAGAGTGACTCCACGTGGGCCGCGGAACCGTCGCGCAGCCAGCCGTCGAGCTGTGCGGGATCCTTGAGCTGCTGGCCGCGCAGCCGGGGCACCACGACGAATCGGCAATCACAACCCGGAAGGCCGGTCATGTCGCTCCAGAGTTTCTCGAATTGCGCCACCGGGAAGATATCCTCCTGGCCGTGGCCCCACCGTTTCTTGACGTCCTTGAGCGTGATATACGTGGGGATCTTGGCGGCCACGTCGCGGATGGCGGCGGTCACTTTGCCGGCGTCGGCGAGATCCATGCGGCCCAGACCCAATACCTTGAGCAGCTTGTCGATGTCGATCCAGGTGGTCATCGAGTTGTAATACGACAGGGCGAACTCATCCTCCTCGCGCGGGATGGCCAGGCCTTCAAGCAGACGGACGCGCCCGTTGACACGGGCGAGGCCGCCGCCGCGGTCGTCGATCCGCCGGCTGATCACCTCGAAGGTCAGGCAGCCCCCGCTCTCGATGTGCAGGCCCAGCAGGGCCGGATCGACGTCGGCCCCGAGGGTGTCGATGTTATGCAGCATCAGGTATTTCAGGCCCGGGTATTTCCTCAGGAGCCCGGCCAGCACGCCGTTTCGCAGCAGGTTGGGCACCTCATACCAGTGGCCGACCGGGTGCAGGCACTGTGACGGCACGTTATCCGTATAGTCGCTTCCTTCACCGCAGTTGCGGGCCCAGGCGATCAGGGCGGCGTGCAGACTCTCTCGGACTTTCTGCTGCTGTTCGTCGAGAACCTGCTGAGGCATTTCCTCCCAGGCGAACCGCAGGTCCCGCACCATGGGCACCAGCCGCAGGCCCACCGCTCGCCCGGGCGAGAGCAGCAGAGGGCCTTCATAGCCGTAGTTGGCCTGGGCCGCCAGGAAGCTCTCCGTCGGCGCGTGGGTCAGATAGCTGGTGGTGATAATGTGAGGCAGCGGTTGACGACAGAGGCGGCTGATGCGCCGGCTCTTGGCCAGATGAACTTCGAGGAAGGTGCGATGCCGGCCTCCCAGTCGGCAGAATGGATGCAGGGCCTTGCACACGCCGGCGCCCTGTGTCCAGCGGCTGCCCGCGCCCGCCGCCAGGGTGAGGACGGCGACTTCGCCGTTGGCCAGGGCCTTCATGCCGCTGGCGCGATAGTGATCCGGCAGTCCGGCGGTGGCGTCGGTGACTTCGTCGGGCGAGACGTCTTCGATGATGGTGCTGGGCGGCAGGCGGTTCTGGGCCAGCCCGATTCGCCCGGAACGCAAGTCGGCCCGGATGCGCTCGTGTTGCTGAGGGTCAAAGCCGTTCTTTTCCAGCAGGGCGGCCAGACTGCCGGCGCCCTCGTCCTCCGGCCGGGAACGGGGGAAGAGCTGGTCGAACATGGTCTGGACCATTCCGGACAGCTCCGGCCGTGTCCGCGAGGCGGTCCCGAACAGGTCCAGCTCGGCCCGACGCAGCGGGCGCATCTCGCGCGGATCGGTTCGCAGCCACTGGGGAACCATCATGGTGTAGTACCCCGGCGGCAGCATCGCTGCTTCTCCGCACAGGAGCTCCGCGACGGTGCCATGGGCATTGATGGAGAAATCATAAACCACCGGGTCCATGGCGAAAGGCAAGGCGTGCTGAAGTTCCCGACGGGTGGTGTACATGAGCTCCTGGAGGAAATCCTGGGCGGCCGCTTTGCGTTCGGGGGCGAAGATGAAGCCCATGCCGCCGCCGGACATGCCGCCCAGCATCCAGAAGCCCCAGAAATCGTCTCCAAACCGGCTCCGCACCCGTTCGATCAGCGTCTCGGTGTAGTAGTTGCTGGCCCATGGAATTATTGTCTGGAGCGGTTCGCGGAAGTTTCGGGTGGTGGCCGCCCCGATGCCACGCACGTCGCCCTGGCGCAGCAGAGCCAGAATCTCGTCGAGAATGGCGATGGCCTGGCGGCGCGCCTTCCATTCCGGCTCGCTGCGCAGCAGGTACTTTTCGGTTACCATTTCGAGGATTGGCCCCACATTCTGGGCCATCCCGCCGTGGACCAGCACGAGGCTGTCCTGGAGCCGGGCGCGTGTTTCCAATGAGACTTCGCTGGTAGAGAGGATGTGATGTTCGGGCATCAGTCTTCCGCGGCTGATGCCGTACTCGGGATCTTCCTTCTGGGCCAGGCAGCCGGTGATCAGTTTCATGCCCGGCCAGATGCCGCCGGAATCCTGCCAGCCGCCCCCGGACCCGCCCAGCCACTCGCCAAGAATGGCGCGTGCGGCCACGATTCGCCGTTCGCTTTCCGACAGCGGGCCGGCCAACGCCCGGGCCTGACCGGTGGCTCTCATGCACAGGGCGATCAGTGACCCGAGCAGGTTGGTTGAAACGGCCAGGCGGGAGCCCTTGGGAATGTTGTTCACGGAGCTGACGATCTCCAGCCCCAGGCCTGGGCCCACCACGCAGGCCAGCAGATCGGACAGATTCTGCTCGGAACCCTCCATTCCCGGGGGAACCAGCCCCGCGGCGATCACCGCAGCCTTCAGCAGACCGAGGTAGTCTTTGGCAAAATCGAATACCTCGCGCAAATCGGTAATGTCGGCGCGAGCCCCCAGGTCCACGCTGACCAGCCGGAGCACGGGCTCGTCAATCACCCGCAGATAGGTTTCGATGGGCGGCCGGGGGGCCTTGTCACGGCCGCGGACGGCCAGATCGATGGAGACGTTTAGTACGCGGGCGCCTTCGGGGTAGTCCATGCCCAGGAAGAAGATGTCGCTCCACGCACTGTGGGAGAGATCCATCCGCACCGGGGTCTTTTCGGCCAGCAGGGGATACAAGCCGGTCTGCGGATGGCGTTCCAGGAGTTCGGGCCTGATCCGCAGGGGACCATCGGCGGGATGTCCGATCCGGAACATCCATTGGTTGCCGCGTACGGTGCGTACACTGCGACGAACCTGGTTGGCCAGGGTTTGGAAGGCCAGGTCGTGATAGGCGACTGCCAGCGCGCTGCAGATGGCATCGCCCGCCCCCTGGCTTCGCAGGACGCCCAGGAAAGCGTCGATGGCTTCCTCGTAGCGCCGGGCCAGCAGATGCTGATAGCCGGCGAACGGCACGCGCGTGAGGGTGGAGGGCAGCTTCGGGGGAAGATGATACCGATGAATCGCGTGCAGGAAAAAGAGGGCCCGCACCCGCTCATACAGGTTGTCGTTATGGCGGCGGAATTCCTCGAGCGCGTGGCATTCCCGCAGCAGCTCTTCCGCCGAGTTCTGGTTGCAGATTCGTTCCAGGGGAAGATCGCGGATCTGCGGGTCCTTGGAGGTGATCAAATCCACCAACTTTGAGGTCATTGCTTTCTACTCTCTGGAGGGGGCCGTTCGGCACTCCATACCCGGGGGTGGCGTCCGTCAAAACCGCGCAGGGGCCCCGGCTAACTTCGAACCTGCTGGCGGGTGGCCAGCAACTCTACGAGGAGGGTGAGGATCTCATCCCGGTCCTGCCCCTCAAAACCCAGTGCCAGTTGGGCCATCAGCAGTCCGTACTTGACGCCGATGTTGTAGCGTTGCCCCCTGACCTCCAGGGCGAGATAGCGCTCCTTGCCGGCCAGCCGATTCAGTGCGTCGGAGAGTTGGAGCCGGTCCGAGGGAGTGGATTTCTCGATGAGTTCGGCGAGCAGGTCCATCACCGCCGGCGTGAGCACATGGATACCGAAGAAACAGAGATAGCGTCCGGCTCGCAACCCAGGCACGATCAGCGACTGCTCGGCCTCCGTGGGTGTGGGTTTTTCGACGACGCGCTCGATGGTGTAGAGATCCGGCTGCTTGGACACCCGTGTGCCGCCCACCGTGCCGTAGTATGGGAGCATGCTTTCACGGGTGGCCTGCACCGCCGAGACCGCACAGTTTTCCCGCTCGGCAACCTGTACCACCTGCTGGGCGCAGCGCAGAGACGTCTGGCTGATGTGCAGGTGATCGCTGACCAGGTGCAGGAAGGGGTCGCCGGCCACGAACTCGCGCGCACAGTACACCGCGTGCCCGTATCCGCGCGGAGATTCCTGCGGGACGAAGGTGAGGCGTGCGCCCACGTCGCCGGCGGCCTTGGCGTACGCTTCGCGATCGCCGGGACAATGCACGATGCATACTTCCTCCACTCCGGCGCTGGTGGCCTCCTCGATCACGATACGCAGAGCCGTTTTCTGGACTCCATCCCGGTCCACCAGGTTCTGCTGGGGCAGGCCGCGCTGACTGGGGCCCGCCGCCGTAATGACTGCCTTTCGGATTCTCATCGTCGTCTGGTCCTCCAAGGGGCGAACCGCCCAGGACGGAAAATGCGGTCGTCGACATCTTAACGGTTGGTGCGGATGAACTCCAACGCCGGCATGGCGACAGCGCATTGCGACGGAAGCCTTGGACACTACAGCGCAAAGTGGGCCATCTTCTGTAGCGGCCGGGCTCCGTACCGGCCGTTTTGCTTGTAACGGCCGGTATGGAGCCCGGCCGCTGCGAGCTTGCGCTGTAGTGCTGGATCACTTGCGCGATGACCGGTGATCGTCGCGCGCAAAGAAAAAGTCCGCCTCGGCGACCTAAGTCGACCGAATTGGACTATGCTTGGCTCCCCAAGTCCGGTTCAATCTGTCAAAGCTATATCAGCCTGACTCGTTGCCGGCTGATTAAGCCCAGCCCTACCAGGGCGAGGACAAGCGCGCCGGGAGCGGGGATCTTGGCACCATTGCTACCATTGATGTAGGTGGCGGAGTCCCCCCTGGGGCCAATGGACAGCACGTGCAGACCCACCCGCAGGTCCGCGCTGGCCAGTGCCGCAAGGACGTCAGCGTAGGTCTTACCGTCCTTGAGATTCAATGTGATCTTGACCCACTCTCCGGCCACGTTAAGCCCGTTGTGCGCGACAGCGGGCGCTGCACCGGCGGCAAAATCGGCTGCGAACTTCGGGTCGAGTTCGTTGCCGCCGGGAAGATTGGGCGGACTCGTGGGGGTGGTGAAGTCCACACCGGCGCCAGAGACCGTGATGCCGGCGATACTCTGGAACGGGCCGCCATCAAAATAGATGCGGCAAATCGATGACTGGATCGCCCCTGGCGTGCCCAGATCGTTCCAGAACTTGAAGCTGACGAGGTTGGTGCCGCCCGACGTGCCGGCGTCAGAGACCTCCATGTACAACTGGGATCCCAGCGTGTCGGAAGAGTCTCTGAAATTGTAGAAGTTGAATGTCTGATCGGCTTGGGCAACCAGCGTGGCCGAGACCAAGATTAGCCCTGCTGTGCCCAGGTGGAATATGGTTTTGTTTCTTATCCGCATTAAACCGACATTTCCCATTTGACCTTGCCCGGCTACGCCGCCGGGCTGTGTTCCGCCATTGTACAGCGCTCCCCCCGTTGCGCCTGCCCCGTTTTCGAGGTATTTTCGGTCTTCCGGGCCGACGAAGGACGCTCGCCTTGG
>JAAXZI010000131.1 GCA_012719955.1 Phycisphaerae bacterium
ATCTGGCGGGCGGCGGGGGGGCTGCCCCAAAGGCGTCTGCGAGGAAAGAGAGCGTAAGAATTCTGAATTGAGGGGTTGCATTGGTTGGGAAGGGACGGTATTATATAACGCGCGGTAGAAGCATTTTGCGAATTTCAATTTTGGTTTGGAGGCAGGTGTCCGTGGCTGTGGCGCGTGATTCTGGGCGTTCTCAAGCAACGGATCATTTTTCTGGCGAATTTCGACACCTGTCCTTATTTACAGGCTTACTAAAGCTCGATATTATATAATGCCCAATGGGGCAGTAACTTTGGTGAATGGGCGGTGTCAACTGGTTCAGTTCCGGTACAACTTTTCGCGGAGAGTGTCATGTCTACTTCGATGAAACACGCAAGAAAAAGGGTGAATGCCAAGGTGCCCAGAGCCGCATTCACGTTGATCGAGGTGTTGGTGGTGGTTGCCATCATCGCCCTCTTGGTGGCCATTCTGTTGCCCTCGTTGGCGAGGGCGCGGGACCAGGCCCGGATGGTGATGTGCGAGGGGCACCTCAAAGAGCTTGGCAGTGCAATGAACATGTACGTCCTGGAGCACAAAGACGTGCTTCCCGGCCCGTTGCACCCGGGCATCTTCCTGTATTCGAAGAATATCAATCCCGTGCAAAAGTCTTACTATCTCCCGGCGTTGCTGCGGAGGTATTTCACGGAGAAGTCGACCAGCTCGGGCAGCATGACCGACGCGATCGCGTCGTGTCCGGCGTTCCCGATCAAAGACAAAGACTTCAACTTGAGCATCTGGGGAGTAGGGAAAAACCCGTTCCATTACTGTGTCAATAGCTGGGATGTCTCGGGCTATTTCACGCGGGGCCAGTTCAAACCGCATCACTATTACTTCGGGTTCACCCAGGCAGGCATCCGCGACCATGATGATTGGGAAGATAGGTATGGGAAGGGCAAGGGGGGAGATAAGAATTACTACCGGCCCAAGAAGATAAACACCATCCGGCAGGCATCGAAGGAGTATGCGATCGCGGATGCCTTCATCCGGCCTTGGTGGAGGGATGAAATCCCCGGTAAGCTACTGCCGCGAGGGAGCTGGCCGCGGGAGGATGAGAGTGATTTCAACAGCGGCGGCCACAAGAATCTCCGTCGCTCCCCGCTGAGTCCGTGGCACATGGGCGAAGGTTACATCTCCGGTGCGGGCGTGACGCCGAGATACAAGGGCCGGACGGCCACCCTGCATTTCGATATGCACGTCGAAGTTCAGCAGGGTTTCAGCCGGTACACCTTTGCCCGCGACCCCAACCAGCCGTAATGGCTTGGTGGGAGGCGGCTTAACCAAGCCGGGTCAATGGACGGTTTGGTGCCGGTTCCACAGTTCCGAGCGTCCGGTGCTCTTGTAGCGATCGAGTGCGTGGTCGGCTGAAGGCTGAGTGCTACTTGGTCTGACGAGGTGATCGGCGGAACCGTGGTGCCGGAAAGGCATGATGAGCGTAAGCGAAAAGGATAGAGGATGACACCGGCGTGTGGCCGGCATGCGAGGGCATTGGGCCCAAGTGCAGGCCACCAGGAGTTTGTTGAAAAACAGGACGAAGGCCCGCCCGATGGCGGCATGTAGGGCGGGCCGGGGAAAGCGCATAGCGGCGGGGGGCAGAGGCCGGCAGGCCTCTCATGAAGGATAGCCGGAGCGGGAGAGAGGGAGGCAGGTTAGAGGCAGGAGTCGAAAGAACAGGATCCGAAGGCATATCCTCAACATGGATCCTGGGGGGCGGGTCAAGTCTGCTCGCCTTGCATGTCGGCTCATTCACTGCCAGTTCTGAGCCCAAGTGGGGGGGGTTCTGAAGGAGGAAAGAGGTTTGCGCCAGGTATTCATACAGGGCGTGGCCGGTAGCCGCACGGGCAAAGGTCCCGTACGCGGACGCTTCTCATTTGTCGGCTAAGCCGGACTGGTGAGGCATTTGAATTGAACCGATAGAGTAGAAACGGCTGTGACACCGGCAGGCCGGACGTGCGGCCTGCGCAACGGTGGCCGATGGCGATAACCCTACTATCACCGAGGAGCGGAGGATTAAGATTATGGGACGAACAAAGTTCTTGGCCAGAACAGTGGTTGTACTGGCGGTACTCGCCACGGCGGGTACTGTCTGGGCGGTGGAATTCTTTGTAGAAGCGCCTCCCTCGAACTTATCCGCTGGGATGTCCGTGAGGCAGGATCTGGACGGAACCTACGAAGAAACCGCGGGCACATGGGGTGACACCAGCATTAAGAGCAACAAGGCTCCCACGCAGGGCATCTATTCGCGGTACAGCGCGTCCGCCGGTGCGAAGTGTGAGTACACTTTCGTTCCGAACGAAACCGGCGACTGGACGCTGGACTTGACCTGGGGACCGACCACAAACGGCGACCCCGTGGTGGCGTATACCGTCTACGATGCGGACGGGACCACGGTTCTCGGCTCTGGAACCGTTAACATGGACCAGGGCTACGGCCATCACGCCTGGAACCCGCTCAACAAGGGTGCGGGACAGAACAACGTCTACTCCCTCGTCGCCTGCCAGCGTTATAAGGTGGAGTTGTTCAATGAGGTGCTGAACAAGGAGAATAGCGGCGGGGACCGG
Organism: Phycisphaerae bacterium; assembly: GCA_012719955.1. Classification (GTDB taxonomy): domain Bacteria; phylum Planctomycetota; class Phycisphaerae; order UBA1845; family PWPN01; genus JAAXZI01. The sequence continues at coordinate 2,595 of JAAXZI010000131.1, forward strand.
GTGATGGGTGACTGCCTGCGGATCGCCAAGGCTTCAGGCTGCAACGACACCCCCGTGGTGACGGTTCAGGCACCGCTGCTCGACGGGGATACGGTCGTTACTGTGCTGGGTGTGAAGACCGGGTCTCCGGCCGCGACGGAGGTTCGCGTGTATGATTTGGATTCGGCAACTCCGGGAACGCCCATCGCTACCGCTGCGGCCAGCGGCTCGGCAAGTGTTGCCGTGTCTGTCCCGGCGCTGGTCAGTGGGCACAGGATTTTCGCCACGCAGGTTGTAAACGGTGTGGAAGGATGCACCTGCAACGCGCCGGCTGTGACCGTCGGGTGCGTGGCTGTTCCTGTTCCCGTCCTGGGCAGCGGTGACGCCCCCAAGCCGCAAGTTCTCGCCCCCGGCGGCACGACCGTCTCCGTTCTGGGCGTTGACCCCAACGCCACTGCGGTTACCGTGTATGCGGATGGCACGCAGATCGGCATTGCCAACCTGAACGGCAACGGTTCAAGCGATTCCAAGGTGGATGTCACCACCACCCCGCTGAGCGCGGGGGCCACCATTACCGCCAGGCAGCAGATCCGCAGTTGCCTGTCCGATGCCAGCGCGGGCGTGGTGGTGGGTGACTGTGCCCAAGTGCCCGCCGTGGATGTTGCGGGCATGGTGGACGAGGGACGCACGCAGCTCCGCATCGTTGGGGTTACCGACAACGCGGACGCCGTCACCATCTACAAGCAAGGCACGCCGGATCAGGTCGTTACCTCCGTCACGTCTCCCACCAAGGACGGGAAAGGTGCGGTGGTGGTAACCGTTCCCGCGTTGGTCCTGGGAGAGCGGTATTACGCCACCCAGACGATCAGTTCGGTTGAGGGCTGCAAGACTTCTCCCTCGCTGCGGCGGGTCATGGCCGCGGGCATGATTGAGGACTTTGAAGATCTGACGCCCGCGACGGCCAATGCTCAGAACCCACCGGCCATCAACCCCTTGAACCGCGTGTGGTATAATGCGTCCAACTACGGTCTCGCCGTCACTGAGGGCAGCGTGGGCACGCTCTTTGGCAGCAAGTGCCTGCGGATTACCGATAACGGCTGGACCAACGGTCTTTACGCCGTCTACGACCAGATCGTTCCGGCCGACGGCGATTACCATCTGCAAGTGGATATGCTGATTGATGAGGCCGGCATCACGGATCCGGTGGTCCTGGACGGGATCACCTCCTACTTCGTCGGAGTCATCAAGAACGGCTCGCACCGCCCGACCCTGGGCACTATCGCGTCCTGCGAGTATGTCGGCGCGTACAACGGCCCGTTGACTCCGGGGCAGGACGGGGCCACGGAGACGCAGGCTTACGTGGTGTTGACTGCCACCATTCCGCAGCTCGCTGCGGGCGATTCGCTGCTGATTGCGTTCTCTACGGACGTATCCAGCTACAGCATCAGCAAGACTTTCATGGGGACATTGCCCGCCATGAGGGTTGACAACATCAGGCTGAACCCCGGTCCGCGGCCGTGCCGACCGGAGGACGTTCCTGTTGTTTCGATCATCACCCCCGCGCCGCCGACGACGCCCACGCCGCTGGAGGCGGGCAACACGCAGGTGACCGTGGACAACATTGATCCCATGGCCACTGAGGTCTCGGTCTACGAGTATGATCCGGCACTGGGTGTTGACCCGTCGGCATGGGTGAAGATCGGTTCCGGCATTCCGGGCGGGGTGACCAGGCTGGTCATCAATACCGCCCCGTTGACCGCCGGTAAGGTCATCGTGGCGACCCAGACGAAGTCGGTCTGCGATCCGCCGGAGATTAAGGAAGGCGTCAAGCAGATCAAGGGTCCGGTGGTCGGTACCGGCCAGAACACGGCGGTTCGGTTGACGCTGGGGATTCGCGAAGATGCGAGCTTGACCGGGCCGATTGGGGCCGATGGTGTCGTCACTGCCGGCGCGATCGAGTGGCTGGGGGCTTCGTCGGCTATCGCCAATGCCCCGCAGGGCAAGCTGATCACGCCGAGCGCCAATTGGCAGACGGTGACGTTCTATCCGGTCGATCCGGATGGCGATGGACCGCTGACCGCCGACCCGATCCGCAGTTACGCTAATGGTAACGGTGCGTTGGACGGCGCGTTTGGTATTCTCGAACACCTGGCGGTGAGCATTGCCGGGCCGCCGTATAACACCGGCCGGTACGTGCTCTACATCGACAACGTGAAGAACGGCGACGTGACCATCGCCGACTTCGATACCACGGATCCGCAGGGTGTAGCCCCGACGGTGGGCTCGGCGGCCCTGTTCCGGGCACCGAGGTTTTCCGGCTCGACGGATACGTTCCTGCTGACCTGGCCGAACATCTCCACGGTGACCAGTGAAAAGGCGGACGGTCCCGGCAACTCGCTGAAGCTCGAGTTCCAGTTCAGCAGCGACCAGAACAATCACTGGGTGCGGTTGACCACGGCGAGAAGTGACCCCGGGATGCCGTACCAGAACCCGAAGATTGACCTGACCCAGCCGATCTCGTTCCGGGTGCTGCTGTTCGCCTGCCACTCTCCGTTCGCGGATGCGGACGATGACGGTGACGTGGACCAGGAGGACTTCGGCATTCTCCAGGCGTGCTTGTACAATTTCGGCGGCCCCGCCTGCTCGTGCTTCGAC
>JAAXZI010000132.1 GCA_012719955.1 Phycisphaerae bacterium
CGGATGGGGAGGTGGGGGGAGGAAGCTGGGTGGCGCCAGTTCGCAATCCGCGATTCATTACCTGGCCACTTTAACCAGCGTCCGCTCCACCTGACCCAGGCCGCCCTGGCCGCTGTCAAGCAGGGCGTTCAACAACCCGTTGATCGTGGTCAGGAAGTCGGCCATGTTGTCCAACCGCTCGCGGTAGACCCTGGCCTCCTGCTGGCGGTCATCCTCAAGCGTGGACATGTTGTCGGCTACGAGCTGCCGGCAACGACTGATGGTCTCAATGATCGGCTCGACCTCCCGCCGGCGACGCTCGCGAACGATGGTTTCGAACATTTCCCACACATTGGTCTGGGCGGTGAAGTACTCCTTGCGATCACCCTTCTTGTGGATCCGGGAAACCAGCCCCCAGTTGACGAGCTGACGAATGTTCATGCTGGCGTTGCCGCGCGAGATCTGCAGCGCTTCCATGATCTGGTCCGTATTGAGCGGCTCCGCCGAGATGTACAACAAGGCGTGCAACTCAGCCATCGTGCGGTTGATGCCCCAGTAGCCGCTCATTTCCCCCCACCGGCGGATGAACAGGGCCTTGGAACGCTCCAGCGCATCGTGCATCGCAAACTCCTTTTCAGAAGTATCTGAAAGATTGTAGCACGATGTGGCCGGGGGGCAAAATCGGATTGGTCAGTTGTCAGTTGTTCGTTGTCAGTTGTTGGGTCAGTGGTGCTTTGGTCAGTTGCGGGAGGCTCCCCTTGCTTCCTGAAGTTCTTCTACCTCACCGCGCTAAGTAGACGCAGAGGGCAAACGACAGGATCAATACCAGGACACTCAGAAGCAGGCCCGACCAGGCTTGGCTGCGGCGGTGCTGCTGACGCCAAGTAGCCCAACTGGCCGCTATGGTGCGAACCGTGTCTCCGCCGGGTGGGTCGAGGAACTCGATGTGCGTGTCGGCGGGCCACTCCTCGAAGACGATCTCCTCCTCCCAGATGGCCTGGAGCAGATCGGGCAGGCCGGCGAAGATCACGTGGCGGATCCGGCCCTGCCGGACCGCGCGATCCAGGTCGTGCAGAGCGCCGGGGGTGAACCACTTGGCCGTCTCGATACCACGCTGGGCCAGATGAGATTCCAGGGCGGCCTTGTGGGCGTCATCCGGGCGGCACACCACTGCGGGCAAAGCGGTCTGCGTTTGCTGAGTCATCATCCCCCTCCGTGCAGAAGCCACATGTTGAAGGTCAGTATGGTCAGGCCGACGACGCCCACGGCGCCGGCGTAGGGGTAAATGCTGGCCCCGACCAGCCACGGCGGACCGACGTAGCGGACCAGCGGGCGAAGGCCCATGATGATCAGGATGCCCCCGCCGTGCAGGCCCAGCGGCAGCCACAACGCGTCGGTGCAGGCAAAACTAACACACAGCAGCAGGCCCAGGGCCAGATGCCCGGGGAAGGTCCAGTGGCGCTTGACCCGGCGTACATAGTGCGCGCCGGCAAATACGACCGTTCCTATCGCGACGGCCACGGCCGTACCGGTACCCGGACCCAGGGCGGGGCGGAGCGATTCGAGCAGGCCGGCCAACAGCATGGCCCGGAAGAGCAGCTCCTCGATTCCGGCTCCGATGACCGCCGAGAGCGGCACGCCGGCCAGCCTGGCGCCCAGCCGGCGAAGGTCACTCAACGATCGGAGGTAAATGTTGTCGGTGAACAGCCAGCAGGCATAGAGCAGGCCCAGGTAGATCAAGGCGGCGGCCACGCCGTGCGGCAGGCCAAAGACGCGCCAATCGAGGGGAAAGAAACGGGCGTAATAGTGAAACGGCGACTCTCCGCGCAAGAGCGGATAGGCGATCAGCACGGCCGCAAAGGCCGCGTTAGTGACCGTGCGATTGACGCGCTGGAGTGAGCGGGGCAGGTCGGCATGGTCAATCCGGAGGCGCAGGGGCTTGCCCACGCTGCGCAGGGAGAGCGCCTGGGTAAACCACATCACGACGAGCACCAGAATCAGCAGCAATAAGGCAAGCACGTAGGAAGTTCTCAGTTTTCAGTTCTCAGTTCCTGGAGCCGGCGAGTATAACGGGAATCGCCTCTGAATACCCGCGTCCAGCGTTTGTCGCCCCAGAGGAACCACAGGGCCGGGCAAGGCCGCAGAAACTCATCGACCATGAGGTCGGCGAACCATTGCAGCCGTTCGCGCGTGGCTTCCTGGCGCCAACCTTTCCGGCGTTGGGTAACGCACGGCGACACCGGGCCGTAGAACACCAACCGGATGGCACCGTCGCCAGCCGGTCTGGCCAGCACCGTGACCAGCGGGGCCTCGACCAGCAGGGACAACGCCGCCGGCCCCCCAGGCAGGTACACCTCGCGATCCAGCCAGCGCACCGGCACGCCGTCTTCGCGCTTCTGGGCCAGGTCGGGCGTGATGATCAGGATGCGCCCCTGCCGGAGCGCGTCGGCCATGACCTCCGCCCGGCGCGCGGGGTTGAGGATGTCGGGCGGTTCGGCGATGAAATCCAGCCCGGTGGCCCGGCACCAGGCTCGCTTGGCCTCCTGCTTGCGCGGATCGCGGGAATGACGCAGGTAGACGGTGATGGGCAGTTCCTGGTTGATCCGGGCCAGCACCAGCATGTAGTTGGACGCATGCACGCCCAGCAGCACGACACCCCGGCCGGGGGCGGCGGCCTCGCGCAGACGGTCGAACGTGTCATCGAGCAGGATGCGCTCGCGTACGAACCGATCCAGCTCCGGATGCATCCGCCCAGCGGTGGCGCCTTCGCGGTCCGCGTAGCGAAATACGCGCAAGACACCGGCCAGATGCGCAGCCGCGTAGGCGAAGTAGTCGCGGTGCGTCTGCGGCGAGTACATCCCCATGGCGCGCAGATTGTCGGCCACCATCCGCCCCAGCACGGGGACAAACGGCCCGGCACGGGCCACGCCTCTCTCCAGCACATCAATGACCCCCGGCGACAACCGCGGAGCGAGAGCTTGCGCAGTGCCGGTGAGGCGGGCAGTGATGAAGCGCCTGATATTCTGTGTCTTCATGTGTCGATCAGGCAAAAGGCACGAGTTTCGAGGCAAGAATGCGCCTGTCCCGGGTCACCAACGGCACTCCATGGACAATGCTGGTGGCGGCGATCAACTCGTCGGCCGGGTCGCTCTTGAAATCCAGGGACCGGATGGCTTTGCAAATCTCCAGGGTCAGCGGCCACACATGCACGCGCAGGATCACATCCACGACATCAGGATCGTCCAAGTCGAGGTCGATGCGGCCCAACTGAGAGAGCTTCGCCAATTCACAGAGGACGATCGCCGAGATGCTCCACTCATCTCGCGCCAGGAGTTGCTCTTCTGCCTGGGTTAGCTGACCCTCCAGGGCGTGGATCAGGATGTGAGTATCAAGATTCAGCATCCCAGTGTACACCCGTGGACATGATGTCGCCCTTGATCTTGATCTTGCCCTTCAGTGCGCCGATGAGTCCCGCAGACTGGGACCGAATCGGCACCAGCCGGGCGACCGGCTTCCCATCCTTGGTGATGAGGACTCCCTCGGCCTCGACTTCATCAAGGATGGACAACCACTGGTCCCGGAAATCTTCGGCGGCAATCGCTCTCATGTTTGTATTCTAAGCCTTCCGAATATCCACATCCAGGCATCAGGCCCACGTCAACGCGACCTCTAACCTTTCCCTGGCCTGAACCTTGGCTGGCGCGTCGAGACGCACCAGGGCGTCGCCGTTGTCGAAGCTGATGTTGGCCGGCAGGGCCGCGTCCTTGAGGCGGACCGCGCCGGTCACCGACGTCGCGCCCTCGGGCAGGCGGAAGCGCAGTTCGGCCAACTCGACCCGGCCGCCCAGCAGCGTGATCGCGTCGGTCTGCTTCCGACCCTCGCGGCGCTGCTCGAACCGGCCCCAGCCTTCAGCGGTGGTCAGCAACGAGCGATGGTCATCAGCGGAGAGTTGCGGGCGCAGGGCCAGGCGCTTAGCCGGTCCGTCGTAAGCGTAGCCTTGGGCGGCCAACAGCAACGACCAACTGCTCATGGCCCGCACGTAATAATCGCCACACTCGATCTCGTTCCAGGGGCTCTTCTTGAGCCCGTTGTAACGTTCGCGCGCGCCCCGCACGATGGCCAGACCCTCGAGCGTCTGGCCCTCGTAGATCTTGTGCGCGGCCACTTGGTACTCTATGCCTGTCCAGATCTCGTCGCGGTAGAGAATGGGGTCCTGCGGCCGGCCGCCCTTGGGCCACGAGCCGCACAGGAGGCCCTTATCCTTGCCGTCCGCGAACTGCTGGAAGCGCTGCGTGCCCTGGAAGCCTTCCTGGGTCCAGAGCATGTTGTACTTGAAGATGGCCTTGAGGGCGCTTTGCACCTGCTCAATGGGCAGAATGTCGCCGAGGTTGAGCACGCGGGCCCACCAGCCCCCCACCACCTGGTCGGACCAGCACCCTTTGCCGTAGCCGAGATTGATGTTGTCGGCCTTCTGGATGTAGTACTCGCCGTCGAAGAGCGTCTCGGCGATCTTTTTGCGGCCCTTCTCGTAGAGGTCGCGATAGCGCTTCGCGGCCGCGTCGTCTTTGCACAGCCGGGCCATCTCTTCGGCCGCGCGGAGGGCGGCCAGGTAGAGCGAACTAACGAAGGTGTTCTGGCCATAGATGACGCGGTCGTAGGTGTTGAACTGGGGCTTGTCCATGATGCCATCGACGTCGGAATCCCACTCGGTGATGGCAAAATCCATGGCTTTCCTGATCTTCTCCCAGTGTTCGTCGAGGAAACGACGGTCGGCGGACTGGAGATGCTCGCGATAGGCTTTCAACACGGCTCCGCACTGACCGTCGGCCACCGGGGGCGAGCCCTTCAGCGGCCGGTCACGCGGCACCTCTACGCGGTGGTGGATGCCTCCATTGGGTTGCTGATGATAGTCCAGCTCGGTGATGCGCATGTTGCGTTCGAGGGCCGGCCAGAGCTTGGCCAGCGTCTGCTCGTAGTTCCAGACGTGGTTGCAGTTCATGGGGCAACAGCCGCCGCCGGTCCACCCGCAGCCCTCAAAGCCGTAGAAAGTATCATCGCGCGTCCAGAAGCAGGTCGGCGAGCGGAGGATGGCCACGTTCGCCGCCGCGGCGTCCACCAGATATCGCGGAAGCGTGCTGTCGAACATGGCCTCGCGATAGGCGAAGGTGGCGGACCTGAGGTGTTCGAAGTCGGCGAACACCCGGCGGGCGACGTCCAGGGCGTCGCTGAACCAGTTGGTGTACATGTTGCCGACCGGCAGCGCGGCGTTGGCCGTCTGGCGCCAGGCGTTCTGGGGGTAGTACTGGTTGGGAAAATGCCAGCTCAGCACGAAGACGCCCGCGCCCGCCTCGCCGGCCGGCACGGTGGTCTCGACGCACAACGCGGCATTGACGGTCTGGCCGGCGTCAGTGGGGCCGGCCGTTTCCGGGGCCCGGCCTTCAGGGGGCGCGAGACGGCCGGTCTCCGCGAACTGCTTGAGTAGCACGCCGCGATCCGTCCAGCCCGGCAGCAGGCTTGCGGCGGGATGGGTCGTGGCCAGGCACATGCTGCCGTACGAGGGCGCGGCCTCCGGCAGGCCGACGGCCGGGCGGTACTCCACGCCGGCGATGGCGGCGATGAGCTGAAGGGCCTTGTCGCGCTGCTGACGGCGATCGACGCCGGCCCGCTGGGCGCCCAGTTCGAGCGGCACCAGCATGGCCTGGCCCTTGCCGATGTTGACCGCGGTCATGGGCTTGCCGACCTGCAGTTCCTTTAAGAGGCTATTCCAGGCGTCCGCCTCCTCCTGGGTAATGCGGTCGATCCACAGGTTGCTGAAGCGGATATCGTCCACCAGGATGTGGCCCCAGCCGCCGCCGCGGGCGTCCACGATCTCGAGTTGGCCCTGCCGGCCGACGAATTCGGCAACGTTCCAGTCCACGCGCTCCAGGTGTTCGGTGTTCTTGCCGGTGGCGGTTTTGACCACCTTGCCGTCGATCTTGAGGTTGAGGCAACACTCGTTGGCGTACTGTCCGCCGCCGATGAGGAAAGAGATCTGTTGATGCTCAATAGTAAACGGCGGCGAGGTGAGCGTGCCGCGGACCTCGTCGTTGGGATTGAAGGTGTTGACCAGCCCGGCGCCCAGGTGGCCGGAGACCGGCTGCTGGTTGGCGTGAGTCCCGGTGCTGGGACCACCTTCGAAGGCGCCGCCGCTGGCCGTCCAGTCGGCGAAGCTGCCGTCGTCGAAGCTGGCGAAAACGGTTTCGATTCGGCGCACGCCGGGGGCAGCGGTGGACCGCACGGGCTCGGTCAGGGCATTGTTAACGCCGGAAAGCAGCAGACGGTCGCCGTGCTCACGTACACCCCGGACGATCTGGGTCAGGATGGCTCCGCCGAGGCGGCGCAGGTCGCCGCTGTTGATCCAGTAGACCATGCGGGCGGAGGGATTCTTGCGGGCGGCGCCCACGCTGACCAGGCGCAGGCCGGTCACGGGGGCCTCCGCCAGAATGGGTATATCGTGGTGATCGGCCAGCAGATCCACGGCGGGGGAGAGTTCCGCGGGTTTGCCGGTGGTGCTGCTCATGGCCACGGCGGTCAGGCCGCCGTCGCGGACGGGGGTGTTGACGTTGCCGCCGTAGGTGGGATGTTTGACGCCGGTGGATCGGCCAACGCCGGCGTGCCCGACCGCATTCTGGGCCGAGGCCAGGATGGAGACACGCAGGTCGGCGTCGGTCTTGTTCCTGGCCCGGATGGTGAAGATGGCGCAGGGAATGGCGGAGCTCTTCTCGTCCAGAGGGACCAGCGGGTTGAAGGCCTCCAGCTCGATCTCCGCGGGCAGGGCCGGATCGACGAAGCGCAGGGTCGCGATGGGATACTGGCCGGTGAAATGAATGTCGCCAAAGCCGGTGATCGCGTCGAGGGCCTCTTTCTGGAGGACGCGGACGATGGCGGGCTTGCCTTCCTGTTCGATGCGGACGACGAAGAAGGTGTCATCCACCAGCGAGCCTTTCTGGATGTTGTTGAAGATCTGCCAGTTGACCAGCCGGCCGGAACCGTGGAGCCAGACGGTACCGGTACCGATCCCGCCCAGGGGGAAGATGATTTCTTTGAGGTGGTCGCCGCTATAGGTGAGGGCCGGTCCAGGCTTCGTGAGCTCATCCCACCATTCCTTGGGCGGAGGAATGCGGGCTTCGGGGGGAATGTAACCCTCGGCGGCGCCGGCCTTTCCCCCGATGGACAACAGGCCGGCGGTACCGCCGACGACCTTGAGCACGTCGCGCCGGGAATAATTGCCTTTGCACGCACAGTTTCTTCCGCATTCGCTCATGGGACAACCCTCGCAAGGTGGTCTCTGATCCGCTGTTGATGGTGCGCTTAGGGTAGAGGGACAGGCGGTAATGTCAATCGGAAAGGAATGCGGAAGGTGCGAAGGTGGGAGCATGGGAGAGAAAAAAGCGGGAGAGAGGCGAGTGGGAAGGTGCGAAAGTGAGAAGGTGGGAAAGTGAGCAGGTGGGAAACGGCAGCCAGCGCTTTACATGGTTACATGGACGGTCCTTTGTATGGCCGCCAGCGCTTTAATCGCGTCACGCTTGCTGTTACAGTGGGCTTCATGAGTGACATGCCCCCGCTTGCTTCTGAATGCCCTCCGGCCACGCCGGTGGCCGCCGAGATCCACTGCCCGAATTGTGGATATAACCTGTCGGGCACTAACGAAGATCGCTGCTCGGAATGCGGGCAGAGCTTCGACCGGGCCACTCTGATCGAGTGGACCACCGACCCACGGCAGAGGCTGCCGTTGGGAAGCCTGTCGCAACCAGGAGACAACACTCTCAGGCTGAGCCTCTTCGATCCTGCGAGGCTGGGGCGGTTGCTGCCGCCGCATCCGGATGTGGCGGCGGTGAAGGCTTACAGTCGGGTGGTTCGACTTCTGGCTGTCGTGGGCGCTCCGCTCGTGCTGACGTCCACAATGGCTATCATCACCGGAGAAGCGGGGTTCTTCTCCCATGTGCTGCCCGCGCTACCGCTGCCTCTCCTGATCGCCCCCCTGGCGTGCGAGAGCCTCATTGCCGTCCTGCTGGCCCGTTTCGTGGAGCCTGGTTCGGTTCCCAGGCCCGATTGGTACCCGTTCTGGCGCACTCTCTGCCGCCTTTTTGCGAGCTACCTGCTGATCACGGTCAGCCTCGTCTGCCTGCTGATCATCCTGGCGGTCGTGCTCATCGAGCTAATGTCTTCGTCGAACCCGGTCTCCTGGATTGTCCCCACGCTGCCTTTCTGGGTTCCGGTTGGAATGGTTCTGTGGTGGTGGCACGGCCTGGGCCAGGCCATTGCCGCGCGGGGCGCGCCTTGCACGGCGCGGACAGTCATCATCCTCTTCATTCCAGCGATTGCCCTGGCGGCCATTGCGCTGGGGCTGGGGATCACGATGTTGGAGGTGTTCATCTTTCCTTGGTTGCTTTAGCTAAACCAGGACACGCCCGGCGCCGAAGGCCGGGTGCCGTGCCCACACGTCCGTACGCGGGCGGGGTGCCATGTCCACACGCCCGTACCCGGGCGGGTGGGCATGTTGAACTCAACCTCCTCGGCCATGCTCACCCGCGGCTGTAAAACCGAGAGGTATCCGGAGGGCCGCAGGGAGCCGCGCGTGAGCATGGCACCCGGCACCCGGCCGCTGCTGACGCAATCATCGATTCAACGCGTTCGTTTGGGCACCGGATCCAGGCCGCCCATACCGAACGGATGACAGCGGGCCAGGCGCTTGAGGCCCAGCCAGCTTCCGCGGATGACGCCCCACTCGCGCACGGCCTGGGCGAAGTACTCGCTGCAGGAGGGGTGAAACTTGCAGCTTCCGATCAGCAGCGGAGAGAGAGCCACCTGATACAGCCGCACGAGAGCCTCTACGAAGAGGGCGGCGGCTTTGGACAGGATGTGCAGGACGAATCGCATCCGATTATTGTAGCCCAATCGCGGCTTTTGGGAGAGTCGATCCAGAGAGAAAGATCAAGAGAAGGATGGGCAGCGAGCAAGAACGATCCTAATCTTTCTCTTTCTCCTGCTCTTACTCCTGGTCCTACGCCTAGTTTTTATCTTTCTCCTTCTCTTTTTTATCAACTCTTACCGCAGGCAAATCAGCGCCACCCCCCCTACCGCCACGACTGAGGCCAGAATCACATCCAGTCCAATGCGCACGCGGTACAGCACCGCGACCAGAGGCAGGACGAAAAGCGGGGACATGGATGAGAGCGTGCTGACCAGGCCGGCTTCCAGGTACTTGAGCGAGACCAGGTAGCAAAGCATACCGATGAAGGGGCCGGCCAGCGTGCCGGGGACGATCCGGCTGATGACGAAGCGGTCGCGCAGGTAGCCGACCGTCCGGCGGGCATGCTTGCGGCCCAGCGGCACAAGCCAGAGCAAGACCGCCGCGCTGCCCACCCGAATCACGGTCGCGATGACGGGGTCGAGTTCCCCCACCAGGAAGGCCTGCCGGCCGGTGCTGGCCCCGACGCCCACGCACACCGCGCCGGCCACCGCGCAGAACAGACCCATGGCCGAAAGCCGGCCGGGCTCGCGCGAGGGGCTGGAAGCCTTCTGCCGGGCCAGCACGGCGTAGGAGGTCCCCGCCAGGACCAGGGCAATCCCGCCCAGCGTGAGGGCGGAAAGCCGTTCACCCAGCCAGATCCAACCCAGCAAGACGGCAGCCACGGGGGTAAGGGTGGAGA
>JAAXZI010000133.1 GCA_012719955.1 Phycisphaerae bacterium
CCAGGTGCCGGCCATCCCTGGCAAAACGGCACATGACGGGGCCTCCTGTTGGGCTTTTGGACACTCTAACATACGGGAGGCCCTATTTTTTCTGCAGTAAATTGTGAGACAGGCTGCACGGCTCAAGAGCCGTGGCACACAAGTATTCGGCAGACCCCATGCTCAGATCGCGACGCAGTAACGGGGCGCAATTGGAGCAATGGGGTGCAAGCTAGTGCATGGGTGATAAATGGAAGCGCTGCGAGAGTTGCCGATAGGGAATGTTCCCGTCCGCTCTCCAGCTCCCGCCTCCTGTTCCTTCCACGCTCCAGGGACGCCCTCAGGACCCGCCCGCTGCCGTCTCGGCCTGCTGGGGGGCTCCGCCTGGCTGGGTTGCCGGCTCCGCACGGATGATCTCCACCCGCTGGGCGACCAGTTTGCGCTCGCCGTCATGCTTCTCCTCGTAGCCGGTGACCTCGACAGAATCGTCAATGCGGACATCCTTGAGTGTGGCCGTCCGACCATTGATCATGATTTCGGCATCCGGAGCCAGTTTGCCACTCAGCTCCATCTCCTTTTGCTGCTGTTCGATGTAGAACGAACCGGTGACGATCTCCGATTCCGGATCGATGGAAACCACGCGTCCCTTGAGATGCCGAACCTTGGGCGCGTCAGACTTGTCCTTGCAGCCGGCCCCAACGCACGCGATAATTGATGCCAAAATGAATATTTTAAAGCTTTGAGATATCTTCATGTGATCTCCTCTCTTAATGAGCTTACCTGTCGCGGCGCAATCTAGCGGTGCTACCCGGGAAATGCAATCCCGGAAACCACTTCCTGGGCCTGTGGGCTGTTTTGACACCTGCCTGGATGCCCGTATGATTAGGCGCCATTGGCGCGTTTACAGTTCCCCAGATGACCTGGCGCGGATTAAGAGCATGGACAGCCTACGGCGAAAACGGCACGGACTCCGGTTTTTGGCCGGCGGATGGATGGTGGTTTTTATCCTGGCGGGAACGATCTCCGCTCAGGAACAGCCGGTAACCACGGCACCGGCGGGGCCTGTCTCTCCCTATGACGGCCTGATGATCCGGGAATTGACCATCACCGGCCTGCAGACCATTGATGAAGCCTACGTCCGGAATCAGATTACCAGCCGGGCCGGCGCTCCCTTCTCCCAGGCCACCGTCCAGCGCGACGTGAGCCGTCTGCTCCAGAAGGGCTACTTCCTCGACGTGCAGGCCCAAACCGAACCCGTGGATGGCCAGGTTCGCCTCACCTTCAGGCTGGCCGAGAAGCCCAAGGTTGCCGCCATCGAGTTCGTCGGCAATCGCAAGTTCAAGCCCAAGGACATGATCGAGGTCTTGCCCTTCGGCGTCGGTGATGCCCTGGATCTCTACGACGTCCGCCGTGGCGCCGAAGCCATTGAGCGGCTGTACCGCGAAAAGGGTTACGCCTACGTAGAAGTGTCCTACGACGAAGCGCTCCTCGAAAGTCAGCGCCGCGTCGTCTACAACATCACCGAGAATCAGCGCGTCCGCATCCGCAGCATCCGCACGGAGGGCAATACCGCCTTCAGCGAACGCGAGCTGGAACGCCAGATTGCCAGCAAGACCTACTTCCCCATCTTCCGCACGGGTGAGTTCGATCCTGAACGTGCCGAGCGCGACGCCGCCACCCTCCAGCAGTATTACCGCGACCGTGGCTATCTTGACGCCGAGGTCGGATACGAGACCCAGTTCCTGGACGTGGCCCGCGAGCGCCTCCGGCTGATCTTCCGCATCAACGAAGGCGTCCTCTATCACGTGAAGGACATTCACGTCACCGGCAACAACGTCTTCACCACCGATGAGATCATCGCCTGCATGCGGCTCAAGGTCGGCGAACCATTCAACAACATTCGGCTCCAGGAGGATGTGCGGAAGCTGGTTGAAGAGAGCTACGGCGCTCAGGGTTACATTGAGGCCCGGGTTGTGCCGAGCTGGGTGTTCGCCGAGGAACCCGCCCAGGTCATTGTGACGCTCACGATTGACGAGGGCGGTCAGTTTTACGTGGGTCACATCGAGGTCAACGGCAACTTCCGCACGCAGGAGAAGGTCGTTCGTCGCGAGCTGCGTTTCGAGCCTGAGCAGATCTACAACCTGCCGGAGACGCGTCGGGCTGAGAAACGTCTGCGTGACACCGGCCTGTTCACCGAGGCCAACATCGCGCCGGTGGTTCCGCCTGAGGGTCAGCCCAACGTCCGCGACGTGGTGGTCAACGTCAAAGAGAGCGACCGCACCACCCAGTTCATCGCGGGCGTAGGCGCCAGCAGCGACGCCGGCATCGTCGGCAACATCGTGCTGGAGAACACCAACTTCGACATCACGGACCGGCCCCGGACCTGGGGCGAGTTCTTCCGCGGCCGGGCGTTCCGTGGAGCCGGTCAGACCGCCCGGATCCAGTTTGAGCCGGGCACCGAGTTTACCCGCTTCCGCATGGACTTCCGCGAGCCGTGGCTCTTCTATCGGCCTATCGGCTTCAACACCAGCTTCTATCTCTTTGAACGCGAGCGCGACGCCTACGACGAGCAGCGCATCGGCGGCAACGTCAGCTTCGACCATCGCTTTGAGAGAGGACCGCTGGCCAACTGGACCGGCGAAGTCGCCTTCCGGGCCGAGTACGTCATCGTGGATGACGTCGAGGGGTTCGCGGCGCGCGATATCCGCGATGTCGAGGGTGGCAGCTATCTGTCCAGCGTAAAGCTCTCGCTGCTCCACGATACCACCGACAGCCGGTTTGATCCCAGCCGTGGCCATCGCTTCCGTGTATCCTGGGAACAGGCCGGGGCCATGGGCGGCAGCTATTTCTTCTCCAAGATCACCAGCGACTTTGTCCAGCATTTCACCATCACCACCGACGAGCAGGATCGCAAGAGCGTCCTGTCCTTCCGTGCCAATGTCGGACAGATTCTGGGCGATGCTCCCGTCTTCGAACGCTTCTACGCCGGCGGCATCGGCTCCTTCCGCGGGTTTGACTTCCGCGGCATCAGTCCGCGCGACGGTCTCCGGCACAACCGTGTGGGCGGCGATTTCATGTTGCTCACCGGCGCGGAATACTCCTTTCCGCTCTTTGCCAAGGCCGTGCGGGGCGTCACCTTCCTGGATATGGGCACCGTGGAGCGCGACTTCGGCATCAACAGTTGGCGCGTCGCGGTGGGCGCCGGCATTCGCCTCACGCTGGACATCTTCGGCACCGTGCCGATGGAGTTCGACGTGGCCTTGCCCGTTGCCCGCGAAGACGAGGACAACGATCGGATCTTCAGCTTCTTTGTGGGTCTGCCCTTCCTGTGATAGCAGGGCGTAGCCAGGAGAGGCGAAACGAGGTTCGGTGCCGGCGGCTTGCGGAATTTTCGCGCTCCGCGCTGCCTCCGGAATGCCATGCGCCCCGGGCGGGAATGCAAAGACCGAAAACCGATCCCCAGTGGATGAAATTCCGGTCGGAGCCGCTGGATCACATGCGCATTTAGCTTTTTTTACTTTTATCTTGCCTTCATGAAGATCCAGTGGTATATTGCTAGAGAAGGAACAGGTCGAAAGCTTTCATAACGTCGCGTTGCAAGGTCTAAGCGCTTTCAAGGCATGCGGTTTGGATGGCCGCAAGACGCTTTGTTTTGTCGTCAGATTATCTGAAGTGTTCTCGACAAGGCTATGTTGACGCCTTGGGGGAGGTTTTTTTCGCGCGGTTTTTCCGCGCGCGAGCCCCTGTAATCCCCGATGGGCACCTTGAGTGTTGACGAGGTTTTTCGCCCGCTTGGAGATCGGGGAAAGAGGCAACGAGGCGGGCCCCGGGACAGACCCGTGGCCCGTCTTGCTTTGGGGAGGTGCGTCCGCTCAATAAAACAAGACCGCTGTCCCTACGCTTGGACACCGGCCTGGAAATTACAATAATGAGGATCCGGGCTCGCCGTTACCCGGATCCTCCAAGCCAGGCTGTTCGCTCGTCAGAGCGAAAACCCACAGCCTCTAACCAAGTATCGTGTGGACGGGAAGGCGGCTTTAGATCAGTTTCGCTCCGGCTGTTGAGATTAAGGCGAATAAAACCGGCGGAAAGCCGGCGATCCGGGGGCAAAACGTTACAGCGGCGGAGGTTGGATCACCTGGATGTAGTCCTGATCGTCGGTTCCCAGCCCCCGCTGGGCGGCCGCATGTACGTGCGGAATGTGCGCTTGATCGTCACCGATGGGGGGAAGCTTCGCCCGGGCCCGTTGCTCGTTAAGCAGGTCGATGCCCGTTGCGTCAGCGGCCACAGGGTCGGTGCTGACGATCAGGCCCGCGTGTGTCCAGACTCCCTCCGGGACCACGGTGGGCCCGCCCTGGTATACCACCCGCAAGGCATTGACGATGTGGATGCGCAGTTTCGAGCGGATCTGATCCAGGGCCACGATATCCCCCACGTAAGGCGCGCAACCATTTCCGTGATACCTGGCTGGCCGGCGAATGAAGGCATGAGAGAGGTTCTTGAGGCATCCGCTCATGCCCGCGATGTTGTGGGTCTTGAGGAAGGGCACGTTAATCAGGGCCGTGACTTCCTGGAGCACGGCCGAGAGTTCTTCCGCGCCGCTGCCGAAGGAAACCGCCGTACCGCTCCAGCCGAACACCGGCCGCTTTGTCTTCAGCTCCCGGGTCAGGCGGTGGGGGGCCTCGATCAACATGACGCGTTCGGGGGCGAACCCGGCGCGCTTCAGAGAACTAACCAGCGCGGTGGCCATTGGCAGGGTGGTGCCCAGTTCGTTGGCGCCGACCTGGTTGAACTTGATGCCGATGACGTCATCGGGCTTGAGCAGCTTCCGCCAGGCGTCCACGGCGTTGTTCTCGCCGGTGGTGATCCGCAATCCTTCCTCGATCATCTCGCCCAGCAGGGTCATGTGGCTCTTAGGGCCGTCGATGACCTCTTTCCGTACGACGTGGGCGACGATTGACTTGATCCTGGGGTCGATGGGGCCGATGCTGGGCAGTGCCCTTGTGGCGGGCAGTGTGGCGGCTACGTCCCCATCCAGCGCAACGGCCGATTTCCCGACCAGGTGCGCGAAAGCTGCGCCGGCCGTGAGCCCGCCGACTTTTTGAAGGAATTCTCTGCGGCTCTTGCACCGCGCAGCGCCGGGCGGGTCAGTAGCCCCGAATGCCTTCTGAGCCCTGAAGCCTGAACCCTGAACCCTGAACCGTTTTTCCCTCATTGACTCCACCGGCCTACACCCCCTATATGTATCGGCGGCGTCGGCAGTTGGCCTCAGTTTATTGACGAGTGGTGGTACGCTATGGCGGCAGCAGGATCGGATCGTCTGGCTCGGATTCGTAAGACCCTTCAGGAGCATGGCCAGGAACATCTTCTGGCGCATTGGGATACGCTGAATGACGAGCAGCGCGGGGCGCTGCTGGCTGACATCGAGCAGGTGAATTTTTCGGCTCTGACCCAACTGGTTGAGCGCAACGTTCGCAGGCAAGAGCCTTTCCCGCTCCCGCACGATATACAGCCGGTGCCCTTCTACCCCGCTCAGCCGGGCATCGATCTGGTCGGCAAGTACGCGGATGCAATCAAACGGGGCACCTCGCTCATCCGTCAGAACAAGGTGTGTGGCTTTACCGTGGCGGGCGGGCAGGGCACGCGCCTGGGCTTCGACGGACCCAAGGGGGCGTTCCCCATTTCGCCGGTCAAGAACAAGCCGCTTTTTCAGCTTTTCGCCGAGTACATCCGCGGTACGAACCGTCGCTACGGCTCGGATCTGACCTGGTACATCATGACCAGCCCGCAGAATGATGCCCAGACCAAGGCCTTCTTCGCGGAGAACGGCTACTTCGGCATGGATCCCAAGCGGGTTCGTTTCTTCCAGCAGGGGGTTATGCCCGCTTTCTCCCCTGAGGGCAAAATCCTGCTTGACCAGAAGCATCGGATTGCTTTCTCTCCCGATGGCCACGGCGGCAGCCTGCTGGCCCTGCGGAACTCCGGCGCGCTGGCCGAAATGGCGGAGGCGGGCGTGGAGTACATCAGTTACTGGCAGGTGGACAATCCCCTGGTCAAGGCTATTGATCCGCTTTTTATCGGACTGCACGATCTGACCGGCTCCCAGATGTCCAGCAAGACCATTCCCAAGGTGGACGACTTGGAGCGCGTCGGCAACTTCGTGGTTGGCGATGGCCGTACCATGGTCATCGAGTACTCTGATCTGCCTGACGAACTGGCTCATGCCCGCAACGAGGCCGGCACACGCAAATTCGACGCCGGCAGTATTGGCATCCATGTTTTGAGCCGCTCCTTTGTGGAGGAGCTGACTGCCGACGCCTCGCACTTTGGCCTTCCCTGGCACCGGGCCATCAAGAAAGTGCCTTACGTGGATGCCTCCGGCCGGCGTGTGGAGCCGACCAGTCCCAATGCCGTCAAGCTCGAGGCTTTCATCTTCGATGCCATCCCGCTGGCCCGGAACCCCTTGGTCCTCCAGACCTCGCGGGCCGAGGAGTTCAGCCCGGTCAAGAACGCCACCGGTGTGGACAGCGCCGAAACCTCCCGGCGCGACATGAACCGCCGGGCGGCCGCCTGGCTGGATGGGGCCGGTTATGATGTGCCCCGTAAAGCGGACGGTGAGCCGGACGGGCTGTTTGAGATCAGCTCGCTGTTGGCCCTCGATGCCGGTCATCTGCGCGAGGTGATGCTGAGTCCGCCGACCATCCGCGCCGGCCAGGCGCACTACTGGGAATAAGGCCCTGAAAGAAACGCAGACGGCGGAGGATTAGGCACCGCCTCTGGTTTGGTGCGCTCGGGCAGGTAGGGTGAAAACTTGTTAGAAATTCCTTACGTCCGAATACTGTTGAGCCATTGAAATTATCCTGGCCAGTGGTACACTGACGGCGGCCCGTCTCAGTTCGTCTCTGACTGGATCTGATACGCGAAAAATGTAGGGCCTGTCGGTTCACGTTTGCTGAAGGGGTTGAGGTATCGTCATGAATCAACCAGATAAAGGCACGCTTCTGATCGTTGATGATGAGGCTCTCAAACGAGCAACCTTGGACATTGAATTGAGCGCGGCCGGCTATCGCGTTTTGCAGGCACCGGATGCCGCAACCGCTTTGCAGTATATGGAAGAACAGTCGGTGGACGTGGTGATCACCGACTGGCGGATGCCGGAAATGGACGGCATCCAGTTGCTTGAGCAGATTAAGACCCGCTGGCCGCACGTCCATGTCATGCTGATGACTGCGTACGGTACGGTTGATTCGGCCGTGCGGGCTATGAAGAACGGGGCCTGTGACTATCTGACCAAGCCTTTCGCGGCCGAGGCCCTCCTCAGACGGCTGGAGCAGTTGCGGTCGCCAAACGGAACCGAGGGGGATAGTGCCCCAACCAGCGAGGAAGCCGCACCGGCCGTGGCCGGCGAGACAGCCACAGCTACCGCGGAAGGCCAGGATGCCGGGGCCGATGTGGTTTGCGGCATCAACTTCAAACTGCCCGAGGCGGTCGCGGGCGTGGAAAAATCGTTGATCGACGCGGCTCTCCGCCGGGCGGCCGGCAACCAGGCCAAGGCGGCCCAGTACCTGGGGATCCCGCGGACGACGCTGCGCGACAAGCTGGCGAAATACGGCCTGACCAGCGAGCCGGTCCGGTCGCAGGTGAGCTGAACCCCCCAAAAACTTAATCGCGGGGAGATGGTCTATGCCCATAACGGCCGGCATTTAAGCCGGCCTATGGGCTTTCTGTTTGGATGAGTGACGGCTGTCCGTCTTTCGGGGACGGATGGTCTTGACAGTCGCTTGGTGTATATTGAAGATGGAATGATTCCGGGGTGTGGCCGGGCTGGCGCGAGTCCGGCGGCTTCCCCTGTTGGCCGACCCCCCGGCGTCCGGCCAGTGGGCCGCGTGACCACCGTGGACATTCGTTGGCTCTCTTTCGAAAGGCCGTATATGACGCGAAGAAGGGCGTTTACCCTGATCGAAGTATTGGTGGTTGTGGCCATTATCGGGTTGTTGGTCGCCATCGCCGCGCCCTCGATTTCGGAAGCCCGGCGGATCAGCAAGCGTACGTTCTGCGCCCACAGCCTCCATCAGATCGGCGTTGGGCTCGAATCGTACCTGAGCTCCAGAGGCAAGGACGTTTTCCCCTATCTGTGCAGGATGCCGTCCTATGCCGAAGCCACCACCCCATCGGGCAGCCAGCGTCTCCTTTCGCTGCCGGAAGGTCTTGCCCCGGAACTGGGCGCCAAGAGCAAAGTGTTTGAGTGCCCGGCGGATATCGTGACAGAATCCCCTATGGCCTCTATGGATGGTCCGACCCCGCCGGTTCCGTTTGGGCCGCGGGTCGGTGGCCGCTGGTTCGATTCGGAAGGAACCAGCTACGAATGGACCGAGCAGGCCAACGGGCTCCATCGCCGCACCAAGAAAGTCACCTGGCGTGACATTCCCATTCCCCTGAAAGATTTGCCCATTGTCTTTGATTTCGAGCCGTTCCACGGCACTCCGAGGCAGAGAGGCCGGTCGAACACGCTGTATGCCGATCTGCGGGTGGTAACGGATTAGAAAGCTCATATTTGTCACCTGGAGGAGCCGCAACTCCACGCCTGGCCTGAGGTGGTTTGAGGAATCCAGAGGCACGATCAGATGGCGAAAGTGAAGAGCAGGCAATCGCAGAAATCGTTTGAATGGCGAGATCTCTTCGAAGGTCCGCGCAAGTGGTTTGTGATTACTCCGGCGTGTTTGTTGCTGGTCGCGGGAGGGTGGTGGGCTTATGTGAGTCTGACCGCCTTGCCGCCGGCGGAAGTGAGCAAGGGCGCGAGCGTCGAGGAAGTGGTAAACTATGTCAGTGATCCTCGCGGTTTGATCCGCTTGTCGGTGCCCCAACGCGAGCAGTACCTCGTGCGGACCTGGCAGGCCTACGCCCAGAGCACCCCGGAGCAGCGGGCGCGGCTGATGCAGCAGATCGATCGCATGACGCCCAACCAGCAACGGGTGTTCGCCGAGGCGGTCACTGGTGTTGTGAAGCATCATGTTCTTGAGGGGGCCAACCAGTACAGGCGGCTTCGAACGGCCAGTGAGAGGCAGCGTTTTGCCCAGCAGTTCTACAACGATTTTCAGAAAATGCGCAACGAGGTGACCGGCGCGGGCACGCTGGCGCCGGGTATGAACGTGACCAAGCCACTGGCGGCCGTTGCCCCGACCAAGAGCGAAGATCTTCAAAAGGTGTTGATCACGCAAACCACGCCCGCCGAGCGAGCCAAAGCGGGGCCGTTCGTTGAAAAACTGGTGGACATTCATAAGCAGGAAATCCTGCAGAAGGTCCACGGCGGCTGATGGCCGGTTGAATGGTGGGGTTTGGCAGCGGGAACAATTCGAGAAGAACGGTTGGCATGTGCCTGCAACCGTCGCTTCTCGTTTTTTCTTTACATCGCTAAGGCCTCGAACACCAGCCGATGGAAGTGCTCTTCGATTCGGCGGATCTCCCAATTTTCACCTGCGCCGCGACGGGTTTTTAACTCGTTCGCGGCGTTTGTGTAGATGATGTCGAACGGTCTGCCCTCGCTTCGCCGGTGTTCGAGCCAAGTGAGCAGCCGGGCTTCATCGGTCTTCGGATGGCTCCTTGGTTTTCGCCACGCGACCAGGACGCGCTCGCCGGCAGGTGTCGTGCCCTCAACCCATCGAATGCCAGCGGCTTCGTCGTTCCGCATGCGGTGCACGCGCAGGCCCAGCAGATGATTGAACGTCTCCACGTGTGCTAACGTCCACGGTTCCCCCTCGGCGAGGGGCGCGTTCCGTTCGGGCAGGGGGTCTTCGCAGGGTTCCAGCCGGAGGTATTTGAAGGCATGGCGAATGCCGTCCCGGGCCAGCGGGCGCCCGTGCTTCCATTTCGTGGTATAGACCACCCGCTGGATGCGCGTGCGCAGAAGGGCATCCAGGGATTCGCTCGATTCCACAAGGATATATCGCCGTCGACCATTGTCGGAGCGATTGAGATGGATGACCGCGTGCGCGGTGCTCCCTGAGCCGGCGAAGAAATCGAGGACGGTGATATCGGCACGGGATGCTTCCGAC
>JAAXZI010000134.1 GCA_012719955.1 Phycisphaerae bacterium
ATTCGCCGAAACCTGGGGCGTGGCGGTCGGCAAAGACAACCGGTTCTACGTGGTGGATTCCAAGAACCACCGCGTGCAGATGTTCAGGATGTGAGGAAACGTGAACCTGGCGCTGAACATGCCGATTTCCTTCGATCAGCCGGCGTGGCTGTTCCTGCTGCTGCTGATCCCGCTGCTGGCCGGCGTCTCCATGCGAACGCTGTCCGGGCTGGACAAGGCCCGGCGGATCACCGCCATCGCGCTGCGCAGCCTGGTCATCGCCGCGTTGGCCATCGCTCTGGCCCGGGTGCAATTCGTCAAGCGCAATGACCACGTCGCGGTCATGTTCGTGCTCGACCGCTCCAAGAGCATCCCCGACGACCTGCGGCTGAAGGCCCAGGACTACATCAAACAGGTGGTCAGACACGCCCGCAGGATCGATGACCAGGCCAGGTTCGGCATGATCGGGTTCGACGGTCAGGCCGACGTGACGGTGGTGCCCAGCCGGGTCGGCGCCGAGATCCTCGACTTCGGCATGGCCGCCCAGCCCGACCGCACCAACATCGCCGGGGCCGTCCGCATGGCCCTGGCCGCCTTCCCGGAGGGTTACGCCCGGCGGATGGTGATCTTGACCGACGGCAATCAGAACGCCGGCGACCTCAATGCGGAGATCGAGGCGGCGGTGGCCAGCGGCGTGGCCGTTGACGTGGTGCCGCTGGCGTTCCAGCACAAGAACGAGATCCTCTTCGACCGTGTGGTCGTGCCGGCCACCGTGCCGCGCGACACCCGGGCGAACGTCCGCATGATCGTCAAGAGCACCCGGCCGACGAAGGCCCGCCTCACGCTGTACCACAATGACAGCGAGGTGCCGCTCAGCGAGGAGAGCCGGATCATCGATCTGAGCGGCAACATGCGTCCGGACCGGCTGGACGTGCAGATCCCACTGACCACCGGCGGCGTCCACCGCTTCGACGCCCGCCTGGCCCCGCTCAATCCCAACGATGACTCGGTGACCGAGAACAATCGGGCCACCGCCTTCACCTTCGTCCAGGACCAGGGCCGCGTGCTGATCCTCACGCCGCCCGGCGTTCAGGACGACCTGGCGCTCTACAACGCGCTCAAACGCGAGAAGATCGACGTGGAGATGCGCGGCACCGATTACTACCGGGACGCCATCGACCTGCTGGCCCTGCAGGAGTTCAGCGTGGTCATTCTCTCCAACGTGCCGGCCGACGAATTCAACGACACTCAGCACAAGGCCCTGGCCAGCTACGTCCGCGATTTCGGCGGCGGGCTGATCATGACCGGCGGCGACAACGGCTTCGGGGCCGGCGGCTGGATCGGTAAGCCGCTCGAAGATGTCAGCCCCGTCGCTTTCGAGATCAAGCACGAAAAGAAGATGCCCTGCGGCGCGCTGGTCATCATCATGCACTCCTGCGAGATCGCCAAGGGCAACTACTGGGGCCAGCAGGTGGCCATCGCCACGGTCAACACCATCAGCTCGCGCGACTACCTGGGGGTCCTGAGCTACTCGTATAACCCCGGCGGGGTTCACTGGGACGTGCCCCTGCAACTGGCCGCCAACAAGCAAGGCATTATCCGAACGCTGGCCCAGATGCAGAACGGCGACATGCCCGATTTTGATACGACCATGAAAATGGCCGTGGATGGCCTGCTCAAGCTGCATCGCGAAGCGCCCATTAAACCCTCGCAGATGCACATGATCATCATCAGCGACGGCGACCCCCAGCCGCCCAGCGATGAGGTGATCCGCAGCATGGTCAAGAACAAAATCACCTGCTCCACGGTGGCCATCGGCTACGGGGCCCACGTGGTCGAGAAAACGCTGCGCGACATCGCCATCAAAACCCATCCCGGCCAGGACGGCTCCAAGCACTTCTATCCGTGCCGGAATCCCAACCAGCTCCCGCAGATCTTTGTCAAGGAGGCCAAGATCGTCCGCCGGTCGCTCATTCAGGAATCCAAGGATCCCCCCTTCCGGCCTCGCGTGGCCATGCCCTTCGACCAGTTGGTCGCCGGGCTCGGCGGGGCGATTCCGCCGATTACCGGCTATGTGCTGACCACGCCCAAGCCCGAAGCGCTCCTGCCCGTCGTTCGCCCTTCGGACAAAGGCAACGACCCCATCCTGGCCTACTGGAACTATGAAATGGGCAAGATGGCGGTATTTACCAGCGGATACTGGCCGACGTGGGGAAAAGATTGGCAGGGCTGGGAGGGATTCGGCAAGTTCTGGGCCCAGCTCGTTCGCTGGGCCATGCGCCACACGGGCACAGCCAGCTTCGACATCGTCACCCGCCTGGACGGCAATCGCGGCAAAATTTCCATCGAGGCGATCAACAAGGACGCCTCCTACCTCAACAACCTGCGCTTCCCGCGGGCCAAGCTGATGACGCCCTCCGGCGAGATGAAGGATCTCTTCCTCACCCAGGTCGGCCCCGGCCAATACGAAACCAGCTTTGACGTACACGACAATGGCAATTACCTCGCCAGCCTGATCTATGTCGATCCGAACAACAATAATGAACAGGGGCTCGTCACCACCGGCCTGAGCGTGCCCTATTCGCCGGAATTTCGCGAGTTGCAGGCCAACATGCCGCTGCTGGAGAGCGTCGTCCGCAACACGCGCGGCCGGATGCTGGCCATGGACCCCGAAAAGGACGATGTGTTCGACAAGAACCTGCCGCCGTCCACGTCGCGCCAGCCGGTTTGGCGCTGGGTGGTGCAGTGGCTGCTGCTGCCGCTGTTCCTGCTGGACGTGGCCGCCCGGAGGCTGGCCAGCACGCTGGCCATGTCCCTCTACGCCGAGGTGGCGGTGTTCGTGGTCCTGTGCGCGACGCTCTACGCCGGACGATCGCCGTTCTGGATGTACGTGTTGGCTCTGCTGCTGGCCGAGATGGTGGGCTGGGCCATCCGTTGGCGGTTCATCCTGCCGACCATCGAGTACTTCACCCACGGCGTGACCGCTTTGGCCCGGGCCGGCCAGCGGAGCACCCAGTCGCTTTCGCAACTCAAGAGCGTGCGCGACAAGGTTCGTGAGGGGTTACAGACGCCGGAAGCCTCCGACCGGCCGGTCCGCTCCGCCGAACGAAGGCGCGACACGACCACGGCCATTCCGCTGGAGCCGGTGGCCGATCCCAAGGCTCGGTTCGACGTTGGGGATCAGGCCGCCGCCAAGTCCGCGAAGGACCTGACGGAAGCAGTGGGCGGCGCAACGGCCGAAACGGCGCAGGACCGCGACCGTGCCGGACAGGACAAGAGCGCCCAGGGCGATCTGACCTCGCGCCTGCTCAAGGCCAAGCAGCGCGCCCGGGAGGAGATGAAGGACCGGAAGGCTGATCCACCTGAGTGAGAGCCGGGGGATTGTTGCCGGGCGGTGTTGATGGGAGAGCGATGGTGGGATGCGGGGATGCGGAGACAAGGAGACAAGGGGACAAGGAGACAAGGGGA
>JAAXZI010000135.1 GCA_012719955.1 Phycisphaerae bacterium
CGGATGGGCTGACCGGAGATTTGGTGCTGTCCTCCAGGTATGCGTGCTCGGAGTGCGGGATTGGATTCGAGATGCCCTCGCCGCAGATGTTCAGCTTCAACTCGCCGACCGGGATGTGCCTGGAATGCGACGGGATGGGCACCTGCTACGATTTCGACCCGGAACTGCTGGTGCCCGATCCGAGTCTGCCGTTCTTTGCCCCATGCATCGCGCCCATGCGCACCCGGCCGGGGCGCTGGCGGCGGCACATTTTTAACGGCGTCGCCAAACACGTGGGCTTTGACATCACGCTGCCGTGGAAAGATCTGCCGGCCAAGGCCCGGCACGCGCTGCTGTACGGAACGGGCGATGACAACATCACCTTTGAATGGCGGACCGGCCGGCATGTGTGGAAGCACGGCGGGAAATGGGAAGGCATCATCGCGGAGCTGAAAGCCAAGTACCGGCAGGCCAAGGCGGGCTTCATCCGCGAGTGGTACGAGAAGTTCATGCGCTTACGGCCGTGCGAGGCCTGCGGCGGGGCGCGGCTGAACCCGCAGGCCCGGGCGGTGCGCATCGGGGGGGTGAACCTTCCCGAGTTGTGCGCGAAGTCGATTCTGGAGGTGCGCGCGTTTTTCGAGTCACTCGAGCTGACCGCCACCGAGCGCGTGATCGCGGCCGAGGTGCTCAAGGAGGTCCGTGGCCGGCTGGAGTTTCTGTCCAACGTGGGGCTTGACTACCTGACGCTGGATCGCACCGCGCCGACGCTCTCCGGCGGAGAGTCGCAGCGCATCCGGCTGGCGGCGCAGATCGGCTGCGGGCTGGTGGGGGTCCTCTATGTGCTGGACGAGCCCTCCATCGGGCTGCACCCGCGCGACAACAAGCAGTTGCTGGCGAGCCTGCAGAAGCTGCGCGACATGGGCAACACGGTGATCGTGGTCGAGCACGACGAGGAGACCATGCGGGCGGCGGACCTGATCGTGGACTTCGGGCCGGGTCCGGGCGTGCGCGGCGGACACGTGGTCGCGGCAGGGACGATGGAACAGATCGCTTCCAGCGAGAAGTCGCTGACCGGCCAGTATCTGGCCGGCAAGCGAAGCATCGAGGTGCCGAAGCAGCGGCGGCCGGTGGAGGGGCGGCCGGGGAGTGAACCGCCAAGACGCAAAGAAAAAGTGAGAAGTAAGAAGTGAGAAAGGGGCGATGGCAAGGATGATGCCAGACATGTTCGGTGCTCTCCTGGAATCCTGTAGCGCGACGGGTATTGTTCGTGCGGGAGGCGGAACGTGGATGAGGTTCACCGCATTCTGAACCTCAGAGACCGGTTTTGGATTGACGTGTTCGGGCGCGAGTTTCCCGAGTCCGAGGAGTTCTGGGACCGGAACTGGCTCGTAGTTGACTTGTCAGCAAAGGACGAGGTCAGCACAGTTCGAATCCATGGGCCGTGGCTACACACAACGGAGTTGCAGGATTTGCTCGGCGGTGTGCGCGATTTGTTATCAAAGAAGTTGTCACGATTCGATTTGCAGAATATGGAGCCACACATAGGGCTTTCGTTCGAAAGAACCGATGAACTGGGGCACTTTGAGATCCAATTGTCTCTGCAGAGCGAGGTGAGCCATCGCAGTACCCCGGACTATTCCAAATCTGCACGCACATATGAATTCGGGATCGACCAAACTGATTTGCAGGTCCTGGAACGTCAACTTGTCAGCGCGCTTGAGGCGTATCCCGTAATGGGCCACCGATGAAGATGACACGAATTCGAGCACGCGCAGTAAAGAGCGGTGGCCCTGAGTTGACTGAGCTCAATGGCCGCTGGCTCACCGTGCGCGGGGCGCGGCACAATAACCTTGCCAACATCGACGTGCATTTCCCCCTGGGGCGGTTCATTTGCGTGACCGGCGTGTCGGGCAGCGGGAAGAGTTCGCTGGTGGTGGATATCCTGCGCGAACGGCTGGCCCGCGATCTGAACGGGGTGGAGCATGTCTCGCCGGGAGCCCACGACGGCATCGACGGGCTGGAACATCTTGATAAGGTCATCGACATCGACCAGACGCCCATCGGCCGGACCCCGCGCAGCAACCCCGCCACGTACATCAAGGTCTTCGACCAGATCCGCGATCTCTATTCCAAGCTGCCCGACGCGAAGGTGCGCGGCTACCGGCCGGGGCGGTTCAGTTTCAATGTCCGGTGCGGAGAGGCCGGCGGCGGCCGGTGCGAGGCCTGCGAGGGCAACGGCGCGAACTGCATGGACATGGAGTTTCTGGCCGACGTCTGGGTGACCTGCCCGGTGTGCAACGGCCGCCGCTTCAACCGCGAGACGCTTCAGATCCTCTACAAGGGCAAGAGCATCGCCGACGTGCTGGACATGGACGTGCAGCAGGCCCTCAAACACTTCGAGAACATCCCCAAGATCGAGTCCATGTTGCGGACGCTGCGTGACGTGGGGCTCGACTACATCAAGCTCGGCCAGTCGTCCACCACGCTCTCCGGCGGCGAGGCCCAGCGGATCAAACTGGCCCGCGAACTGGTCAAGCGCAGCACCGGCCGGACCCTCTATATCCTGGATGAACCCACCACCGGCCTGCATTTCGAGGACATCCGCAGGCTGCTGCAGGTGCTGCACGGGTTCGTGGATTCGGGCAATACCGTGGTGGTCATCGAGCACAACCTCGACGTGATCAAAACGGCCGACTGGGTGATCGACCTGGGGCCCGAGGGCGGCGCCGGCGGCGGGCGCGTCGTAGTGGCGGGCACGCCGGAGGAGGTCGCGGCCTGCACGGAGTCGTATACGGGGCAGGCCCTGCGCGAGGTGCTGGCTGCAAATGGGCGGCGTGATTACCTGGACCAACACCGGCGAGACGCCGGTGCCACACTGGATGGATGCGAGGGCGGCGCCGCGCTGCCTCGGCGCGGCCTCGACCCGGGTGGCAACGGCGAACTGACCGAGATCGTGGTGGCTGGCGCGCAGCAGCATAACCTCAAGAATATCACCGTGCGGTTTCCTCGCGGCCGGACCACCGTCTGCACGGGCGTCTCCGGCAGTGGCAAGAGCAGCTTCGCCCTGGATACCGTGTATGCCGAGGGGCAGCGGCGGTACGTGGAGTCATTAAGTTCCTACGCCCGGCAATTCCTCGGCCAGGTGGCCAAGCCCCGGGTCGAACGCGTCGAAGGCCTCTCGCCGGCCATCAGCATCGAGCAGAAGACCACCAGCCGGTCTCCGCGCTCCACGGTGGGGACGGTGACCGAAGTGTACGACTACATGCGCGTGCTGTGGGCCCGCGTCGGAAAGCCGTATTGCCCGAAGTGCAATGTGCCCATCGGCACGCAGACTTCCGATGAGATCGTCGAGCGCGTGCTGGCCCTGCCGGAGGGGACGAAGGCCCTGGTGCTGGCCCCTCTCGAACGGAGCGGAAACGAGGAGTATGCCGATCTGTTCGCCCGCGAAAAGGCCAACGGCTTTGCCCGCGTGCGCGTGGACGGCGTGGTTTACGAACTGGCCGCGCCCCCTGTGCTGGACCGTCGGAGCCGGCACCGGGTGGAACTGGTGGTGGATCGTATTTCGATTCGGCCGGGCGCGCGAGCGCGGATTGCGGATTCGGTCGAGATGGCCCTGTCCATCGGCAATGGATGGATGACGCTGGCACCTGTGGGTGGGGAAGAAGGCGGGCAAGATGCCCGTCCCCCGAAGCGCGGGCAGGATGCCCGTCCCCCTGAACCCCGAACCCTGAACCCTGAACCCTCCAAAGGCGGGCAAGATGCCCGCCC
>JAAXZI010000136.1 GCA_012719955.1 Phycisphaerae bacterium
ATTCCCGCCGCTGCACCCCCATCCCCTTGTCTCCTTGTCCCCTTGTCTGCGTGTCTCCTTGTCCCTCCTTCCGCCGCCTTCCGTCCCGCTGCCCTCGCACGCCCCATCCTCCCTTTCCGGCAGGGCTTGTCGCATAATGGGTTGCCAATACAATGTGCTTTGGTTGTTAACAATTGGAGGACTCATGCCCAGCTATACCACCGCGGACATTCGGAACATCGCCCTGGTTGGACACCAGTCGGCTGGCAAGACTTCGCTGGCCGACGCTATGATGCACGTGACCGGCGCCGTCAACCGGCTCGGGGATGTGAATGCGAAAAACAGTCACCTGGACTTCATGGAAGAGGAGAAGTCCCGAGGCTGCTCCATTGACTCGCACCTGGCTTTCGTGACGGCCAAGGGCAAAACCATCAACGTGGTGGATACCCCTGGCGCCCCCGACTTCATCGGACCGGCCATCGCCTCGCTGGCCGGAGTGGAGACGGCCGTCTGCGTCATCTCCGCCACTGCCGGAATCGAGGTCAACACCCGCCGGATGATGGAGCGGGCCAAGGAGTTCGGCCTGGGGCGGATGATCGTCATCAACAAGATCGACGCCAACCTGGAACTGGACGCGCTCATCGGTGGCATCCAGGAACTCTTCGGGCATGAGTGCCAGCCGATGAACCTGCCCACCAACAAGGGCGCAGGCGTCATTGACTGTTTCCTCAACAAGGAAGGCACGGCGGACTTCAGCGACGTGGCCACCGTGCATACGGCCCTGATCGAGCGCATCGTCGAGGCCGACGAAGCCTTGATGGAGGAGTACCTGAGCACCGGCGATATCGATCCGGAAAAGCTCGGGGGCGTGGTCGCCAAAGCGATTGCCGCCGGCTCGTTCGTACCCATCCTGTTCACTAACGCCCGCGGCGAAGTCGGGGTGAAGGAACTGCTGGAGATCATCGCCGACTTCGCGCCCTCGCCGCTGGAAGGCAAACAGCGCAGCCTGGGCGAGACGCCCATTCAGCTCGACCCGGCCGGCAAGTTCGTCGGCCAGGTGTTCAAGCTCTTCGCCGATCCGCGCAGCAACATCAAGTATTCAGTCTGCCGGGTGCACTCCGGCACGCTGAAGGCGGATTCCTCCATCTATATCGGGGCGGAGCGCAAGGCCCAGCGGCCCGGCTCCCTGTACAAGCTGCAGGGCGCCGAGCATCCCGAAATCGACGCCGCCATCCCCGGCGACATTGTCGCCATGGCCAAGCTCGACACCAGCATCGGCGACGTCCTGCACAGCGGCGATGAGGCCGGCACCATCGAGATGCCCAAGTTCCCCCATCCGATGTACGCCCTGGCCATTGAGCCCAAGAGCCGCGGCGACGCCGACAAGGTCAGCGGCGCCCTGCACAAGTTCACCGAGGAAGACCCCTGCTTCATCGCCGACCGCGACCCGCAGACCGGCGAGCTGGTCATCCACGGCATCGGCGACCTGCACCTGCGTTCGATCCTCTCGCGGATGCAGCAGTATTTCAAACTGGAGGTCAACACCAAGCCGCCCAAGGTTCCCTATCGCGAGACCATCACCGGCAGCGTGAAGGACATCGAATACACGCACAAGAAGCAGACCGGCGGCGCGGGCCAGTTCGGCCGCGTGGTCATCGCCCTGGAGCCCAACGAGCGCGGCAAGGGTTACGAGTTTATCGATGAGATCTTCGGCGGGGCCATCGACCTGTCCTTCCGCCCCAGCGTGGACAAGGGCATCCAGGCCCAGCTCAAGGAAGGCGTGCTGGCCGGTTACCCCGTGGTGGACGTCAAGGTCCGGCTGACCGACGGCAAGACCCACCCGGTCGACTCCAAGGACATTGCCTTCCAGATCGCCGGCCGCGAAGCCTTCAAGATCGCCTTCATGCAGTGCAAGCCCGTGCTGCTTGAGCCGATCGTGAACCTCGAGGTGACGGTCCCCAACGACAAGGTCGGCGACATCCAGGGCGACCTGGCCTCGCGGCGCGGCCGGCCTACGGGGCAGACCATGCTGCCCGGCGGGCTGAGCATCATCACCGGACAGGTGCCGCTGGCGGAAATGTCCGACTATCACTCGCGGCTTTCCAGCATCACCGGCGGCCAGGGCAGCTACACGATGGAACTGTCGCACTACGAGGCTGTGCCCGGCAATGTGCAGCAGCAGATCATTGAAAAGGCCAAGAAGGAGCGCGAGGAGGCTCGCGCCGCCCATTGACGCATTGACGGCCTCCCGTAAGCCGGATCGCTGCCATCAACCGGCGAGAGGATTCACCGCCCCCTGTGAGCCGCGGCTCCCAGGGGGCGTTCGCTTGGGGAACAGGCCGGAATCACCGGCAAGACGAGCTATAATGCATTTGCGCACAAGACCGCCATGTGTGCCACGGCTCTTGAGCCGCGGTCTATGAAAGACGAGTTTCCTCCGGCCACTGCTCAAGAGCAGTAGCACACATTGGGGGCCGTCACGTGCCGACAACCATGATTCTCAGGAGACGCGGTATGAGCTGGCTTGGCAATCGCACAACATCTGTCCCGGTAATCCTCTGCACATTTGTGACCTTCGGAAGTCTGACAGCCACCCTCTTCGCTGAACCGGCCACGACCCGACCGGCCGGCGTTGACCGGGAGACCCTCCGCCGCAAGGTGGCGCCGGCCATCCAGAAGGGCCTGCGCTTTCTGGAAAACGCCCAGGCCCCCGACGGCGGATGGAAGGGCGGGCCACAAGGCACGGATCCGGCCATCACCGCCATGGCGGCCAAGGCCTTTATCCAGGACCCGGCTTACGGCCCGAAGCATCCCGTGGTGCGGCGCGCGCTGACTCTGGTGCTCAAGTTTCAGCAGCCCGACGGCGGCATCTACGACCCCCGGGCCGGGTATGCCAACTACAGCACCAGCGTGGTCCTGATGATGCTCGCCGCGCTCAAGGACCCCGCCCTGGACAAGCCCATCGCCGCCGCCCAGGACTTCCTCAAGGGCAAACAATGGGATGAGTCCAAGACCGACCCCCAGGACCAGCCGGTGGAGATCTCCCACGCCTGGTACGGAGGCGCGGGCTACGGCGAGAAAAAGACCCGCCCGGACCTGTCCAACACCCAGATGATGATCGAGGCCCTGCACGAGAGCGGCCTGCCGCCCAGCGACCCGGCCTACAAGAAGGCCATGTGCTTCATCTCGCGCTGCCAGATGCTCAGCGAAACCAACGACCAGCCTTTCGCCCAGGGGGCCCAGGATGGCGGTTTCATCTATTCGCCGGCCAATAACGGCGAGAGCAAGGCCGGGACGATCACGGTGGGCGAGAAGAATTTCCTTCGCTCGTATGGATCAATGACCTACGCCGGGTTCAAGAGCATGATCTACGCCAACGTGGATCGCCAGGACCCCCGCGTGCAGGCGGCGTGGAACTGGATCCGCCGGTATTACACGCTGGAGCACAACCCCAACATGCCGGGGGCTCAGTCGAAGCAAGGCCTGTTCTACTACTATCACACCTTCGCCAAGGCGCTGCGGGCGTGGGGTGAACCGGTGATCGTCGACGAGAAGAACGTCCACCACGACTGGCGGATGGATCTGGCCGAACACATCCTCAAGCAGCAGAAGCCGGATGGAAGCTGGGTGAACTCCGCGGATCGGTGGATGGAGGGCAACCCGTATCTGGTGACGTCATACTCGCTGCTAGCGCTGCAGGAGGCCATCCGGGATGATCGATGACCAATGACCAAGCACCAATGACCAAAGAATGACGAATGTCGAAATCCGAATATCGAAGCAATGACGAAGCCAGAATGGGCGTCATCCGCTTCTGATTTTCTAACCGGGTAATGAACGGCCTCAAGGCCCGGGCCAAGGGAGAAGGGCGTTAATGACCGTTGAGAGTCTAAACCGGTATTGGTGAGCAAGGCCGGCCGAAGCCGGCTGAATCGGACAGAATAAGAAGAGGGCATGGAGAGCACCACAGACCGCCACCTTCAGGTGGACACACGCCCCGCAGGGGCGGTCAGAAAGTAGCCACGGGTGGCTACTCTCACCTGGCCCCTCTCGGGGCCACTGGCCATTACTTGAGCGACAAACACATCTCCAGCCCCAGACTCACTCCGGCTTCAGCCGGGCCTGCTCACCACTACCGATTCAGTTTCGCAAGAGTCATCAAGTACTGGCCTGAAGCCGCCTTCGGCGGGAACGCCGCTCAAGCGTGGCAGAGGCGCCGGCATGGCCCCAACAGATCCGCAAACGTCATAAGAGGGGGGCTACCCAGCCGAATGGTGGTGGAGCCACCTTGGACCGTCGTGCTTATGGCTTGGGTAGGATTTCCCGCACGTGGGCGACGTCGCGTTCGATCTGCTCGCGGAGGGCTTCGACGGTGGGGAAGCGCTGTTGCTCGCGGATCCAGTCGAGCAGTTCCAGCTTGAGCGGCCGGTCGTAGAGGTCGCCCTGGAAATCCAGCAGGTAGGCCTCGACCAACACCTCTTGCGGCTTGAAGGTGGGCGTCCGGCCGATGCTGATCGCAGCGGGGAAAGCCAACCGATCTTCGTGTCCCCCACCTCTGAAGAGGTGGGCCACCCCGCCCTCAGCACATTCTGCCATCGCACTGTCGCCCTTGCCCCCTGCCCCCTTATCCCC
>JAAXZI010000137.1 GCA_012719955.1 Phycisphaerae bacterium
ACCTTCACCGCGCCGGCCAACGCCGGTACCTACCGGCTGACCTGCACGGTCAGCGACGCGGCGGGGGCCAGCTTCCCAGCCACGCTGCATCTGCAGGTGGGCATGCCGTTGTCGCTGGATGTAGTAGCTACCAAGAGCAGCCTTCCGGCCGCCGGTGGGACGACCTCTCTGTTGGCCATAGCCAACGGTGGCACCGCCCCATATAGCTACGCCTGGACAGCGGTTGATCCTTCGGGTGGTGATGCGGCCACGGCTTTAAGTGCCACCAACGTAGCGAGCCCGACCTTTACCGCCCCGGCCACAGCAGGCACCTATCGCTTCACCTGTACGGTCACTGATGCGGCAGGGACGACCTTCAGCGATTCAGTAAGCATCTCCGTGGGCATGGGTCTGTCGGCTTCGATTACCGCCGTCAGGCAAAGTCTGCCCTCCGGCCAGACCACGGCGCTGAGCGTCACCGTTAACGGAGGCGTTTCGCCGTACACCTATGCTTGGAGCATCCTGGATCCGGCCAATGGTGATGCCACCGCGGCCCTGAGCGCTGCCGATGCGCCCGACCCGATCTTCACCGCTCCGGCTAGTACCGGTACCTACCGGCTGACCTGCACGGTCAGCGACGCGGCGGGAGCCAGCTTCCCAGCCACGCTGCATCTGCAGGTGGGTGTGCCCTTGTCACTGGATGTGATCGCCACCAAGAGCAGCATTCCGGCCGCCGGGGGTACGGCCTCACTGCTGGCCGTAGCCAATGGTGGCACCGCCCCGTATAGCTACGCCTGGGCGGCGGTTGATCCTTCGGGCGCGGATGCGGTGACCACTCTGAGTGCCACCAACGTGCCGAGCCCGACCTTCACCGCCCCGGCCGCAGCGGGCACCTATCGCTTCACCTGCGCGGTCACCGACGCGGGAGGAGCGACCTTCAGCGATTCGGTAAACATCATCGTGGGCATGCCTCTCTCCGCCCACGCCTTTGCAAGTCGCATCAGCCTGTCCGCCGGCCAGACCTCCACTTTGAGCGTCGGCACTGTCGGCGGGTTGGCGCCGTTCACCTATGCCTGGGTTGTGCTCGATCCTGGTGGAAACCCCATATCCGCTTTAAATGACCCCGCTGCCAGCTCCCCGGTGTTCACGGCACCGGCCACGCCGGGAACATACCGTATCACCTGTACGGTTACGGACGCCGCCTCCGCCACGGCCGTGGCCGTCCTGCACTTGAACGTTGAGATGCCGTTGTCGCTGGTGGTGGTTACTGACAAGGACATCATGACCGCCACGTCAACCACCTATCTCGCGGCTATTCCCACGGGCGGTGTTCCCGGCTACACCTATTCCTGGTCGGTTGTTAACCCTGCTCTGCAGGATGTCACCGCCGCCACCCTGAGTAGCGACACGGCGCAATATCCACTCTTCACCGCTCCGATTCTCGGCGGCACCTACAAGGTGTTCTGCACCGTCACCGATGCACAGAACACTACCTTTACCAGCGCGGTCCACATCTTTGTGGCCACCAATATGCTGGGATTGACGGCGCCGGCCGCCGCCGACAGCGACGCTGCGCCCAACTCGATCCTGTCCAGGAACTTCCCCGGCAGCACCCAGAACATCGTGTTCGAGGTGGATGCCGCGGTCAAAAACCTACCCCATGCGCGAAACCTCAAGGTTCGTGTATTCGACGGTGGTTCCCCGAGTCTGAACGGTGTCTTCTACATCGCGGTGGACGGAGTAAGCGCCGACGGCCATTTCCAGACCGAATACTTCCGATTCACCGGTGAGGGCACGGTGGAAGGTGAAATGTGCTTCGCCCGTGTGGATATGGTGCGCTGGGTTCGAACACAGAACTCGTCGGTCCCGGCCTCTAACGATGGGGTCATGGTCGGTGTCGGGAACACCTTCGGCCTGCCGGAGATTCTGCCCTCTCCGGCCAGCGTCCGCCGGGTGGTCCGGCTGCCGAGCACCACCCTTGCCACGCCTGCCGATTACACGGTCATCACCACCCCCGGCCGGCAGGGTGTCAGATTCACTAACCCGGCCCATGTGCCCAATGGCAGCAACAGCTACCAGATCTTCTACGACGACAACTGAGGGCTGGGTCTGGTCGGAACGGCAGGAGAATAAAGCTTAACCGTCGATCTCGATGTAGTGTGTCCCCGTCTGCTGATCCCCGTTCAGCGGATAGACGCGGCCTTTATAATCGATCCCGTACTCGACGCGATCGGGCACCGTCCAGAGCTTGACCGGGACCGCCTGAATGACCTCCACCACCATGCCCAACGCCGGCCAGCGGACTTCAACGGAGATCGCTTCCGCCCGACCCTCATGCCAGGCCCGGAACTCGGGACACCCGCAACAACCTTTACACCGCCCGCCGCACATACCCGGAGGGTAACGGCAACCTGTCGTGAATACCAGAAGGGGCACGCATCGATTCCGTCAGGCGCATCGCCATGCCCCGTCAGGACGCCGATGGCTGGCGTATTACTCAGGAGAGGTCCGCGTCTGTGCCTGCGATTCTGCCGCAACCTGGAACCTATCCAACATCAGCCGCTTGCCCTTGGATTTCTCATCCGAGCCCGTGTACGTGAATTTCAGCGTGTGCTCGCCGGCTTCGAGGTGGGCTTCGGCCACGGGATGCTCGAACAGGCCGGGGAATGGCGGCGGCTGGTACAGGTTGACTGGCTCGGTGAGGGGCTGGTCGTCCAGGCTGATGGTGAAGGTCCCGCCCGGCTCAACCTTGCTTAACCGGGCGGCCACGCGGTAGCGGCCTGCTTTGGCCACGGTAAACGGCAGCGTGAGCGTGTCACCGGCCTTCTCGGCGTTCCATTCGAGGGCATACCGATTGCTGAACAGGTCGCCCCAGAACTCCATGCCCGCCTCGTGGACCTTGCCGCCGGTGAGCTTCGCGGAATCCACCAGGTCTTCGCCTTCCCACCGGCCGTCGCCATAGTCGTGGGGACGCAGATAGCGGGGGATGCGCTCCTTCACGGGCGGCAGTGCGGCCCGCGTGGACGGCCTGCCGGCCTGATACCAGTAGGCCACGCTGGAGTACCAGTCGGCCCGCTCGTTGTTCTTCCAGCCGTGCTCGATGTCCACCCGGATGGACTTGCGGAAGGGGACCGGATCGGCGATGTGATAGCGGTAGACGTTCCAGAGGTCGCCGGGCTTCCAGGCTTCCGGCCAGCGCCACTGGTTGAGATCCTTGCCCTTCAGATCGGGGGTGCAGTGCTCCCAGACGCCGTCTTTGCTGAACCGCGCCCGCAGGGGAGCCCCGAAATACGGGAATGAGAACTCGTGGCTGTAGCACCACGCCCCGCCGAAGTCATCCTCCGAGCCGGTGCCGGAGAGGGAGGGGGTGGACTCGCCATCCACATAGATGCGTACGTCGCCCTCACCCCACCAGCTTTCGTCCACCTGCTCGACGGACAGGTTGCATCCGACAAAGTGTCCCGGCCCGCCATCCGTTTCGAGGATCAGATACGTTCGGCCCTTCTCCGGCGGGAAGGCTTGCCGGTATTGGGCATGGAAGTAGAGGCCATCCGGCACGGGCTTATCCAGCTTGCGGTAGTCGATCTGGAAGTAGAGGGACCGGCAATCCTGGGCTCCCTCGTTGGTCATGGTCAGGCGGGCTTTGCTTTTGAACGGCATGGGCCAGTAGCAGTTCAGGCCGGTATGGGTGCCCACGGCCAGGGGCAGGCTGGCGTAGGCGTACGATTGGGCGTGGCCCAGGCCGAAGAAGTCGCCGAGCGGAGCTTCGACGCAGGGATCGGGGAGATCATCGAAGTAGATGCGGAAGACCAGCTTGCGCAGGGCGCTGCGCGAAGGGTACATAAAGGTGAACCAGATGTGGGTGATCACGCCTGGCCCGTCCAACTCGGCCAGGGTGAGGGTCTTGCCCGCATCGACCCGGCGCATATCGAAGTTGCCGCCGGAGGGGTCGCTGCTGGACACCCGGTGGGTGGTGAAGTCCTTGCGGTACATGAGGTCGTCAAGGGTCTGGCCGTAGGCGGTTGAGGCCAACAGCACGGGAATGACGATCAGCGCGATGCGCGTTTTCATGACGCGGGCTCCTCGGTCTGGTCGGCCGAAACCTGATGCGGCATGTACGTCCACGCCGTCACTCGGCGAACGGGCCATGCAGTGCCGGTTCCGGCCAGGCTCGAAAAGCATACCCGAAGGCGGTCTGCGCCGGGTAGGTCCGCCGACAGAAGGAATGGTGCCGCCAAAGAGCGGGCCGTCAGACGCAGCCTGATACGGCTTCCGTTGCAAACTCGGACAGGTTCTTGTCTGGTTGTTGGTCGCCGCGCTGCTCAGCGCTTAAATCTTCGCGCGTTCGGAGTACCTCACCCTCTGAAAAGGTAGGGCACCCAACGCACAAGATCGATTTGAAATCTGCATAAGATAAGTCTTGGAGGGTTAATGGCTTACGGCGGGATCTCGATCAAGGCGCATCGTGCCCGGCGTGAGCTGTTTGAACGGGCGACACGTCGGTGTGGATCTTGCCTCCCCAATGAGAAAAGCCCTTCGACGTGTTGGCCGAAGGGCTGTTTTCGACGGACACTCGGGGCGAAAGGATTTGAACCTTCGGCCTCCTGGTCCCAAACCAGGCGCTCTAGCCAGGCTGAGCTACGCCCCGGATCACCCACTATTGAAGTGCGAACGCCCCTGGAAGTCAAACGCTGTCGGGCCCGCTGCCGCGGGTCCACCGACGAAATAGGATGAACCGGCCGGGTGCCTCAGGAGGGCGGGCATCTTGCCCGCCTCAAAAGCGTGCAAGGCATCGGAGGGCGGGCATCCTGCCCGCCTAAAGGGCACGCATGGCGTCGAGAGGACAGGTGTCCTGCCCTCCTCAAAGAGGGCATGACATCGGGGGAGATCTTGCCGGCCATAACGGCGTGCAAGATGCACGCCCCCCAACACCCCGCGCCACCCCCCACAGTATGGCCACACCCGCTCCAGCCGGCCTGGCCGGAGGCCCGCCGGATCAGGGCTGGTAGGGGGCCGGATCGGGGATGCCCACGGCGGCAAAGCCTTTGAGTCGAAGCTGGCAGGCGTCGCAATGCCCGCAGGCGCGGCCCCGGGCGTCCGGGTCGTAGCAGGAATGTGTGAGCGAGAAGTCCACGCCCAACTCCAGGCCACGGGCGATAATCTGGGCCTTGGTCAGGTTGATGAGAGGGGTATGGATCTGTAGCCGGGTGCGGCCCTCGACGCCGGCGCGGGTGGCAAGGTTGGCCATCCGCTGGAAGGCTTCAATATACTCCGGCCGGCAGTCGGGATAGCCGCTGTAATCGATCGCATTCACGCCGATGAAGATGTCCGCCGCTTCCAGCACCTCGGCCCAAGCCAGGGCGAAGGACAGAAAGATGGTGTTGCGGGCCGGCACGTAGGTGATGGGGATGCCGCCGGCCAGGTCCTCGACGGGGCGATCCTTGGGCACCTCGATATCGTCCGTGAGGGCCGAACCCCCGAACTGCCGCAGGTCGATGTCGGCGATGACGTGCCGGATGGCGCCGAGCTGGTGGGCGATTTTCGCGGCGGCCTCCAGTTCGAACTGATGACGCTGGCCGTAGCGGAAGGAGAGCGCATAGGCCGCGAAGCCCTCGTGCCGGGCAATGGCCAGGGTGGTGGAGGAGTCGAGGCCGCCGCTGAGCAGTACGACGGCCCGCCGGGTATCTACGGCGTCAGGCGGCGCGGTTGGGCTGATCGGGATTGGCATTTCATCATTCCCCGCGGTACTCGCAGCCGGAGGTGCGGGTCTCATGGATCACCAGCCTGGAGAGATTGGGCAGGCGGGGCTTGAGCCGCTGCCAGATCCAGCGGACGAGATTTTCGCTGGTTGAGTTTTCCAAGCCCTCGATCTCGTTGAGATAGCGATGGTCGAGCTGATCGAGAACGGGTTTGACCGCGGCGGTGAGGTCCGCGAAATCCATGATCCAGCCGGTGGTCTCGTCCACCGGCCCGGAGACATATACGGTCACCGTGTAGGTATGGCCGTGGAGGCGTGCGCATTTGTGGCCGGCCGGCACGTTGGGCAGGCGGTGGGCGGCATCGAAGGTGAATTTCTTGAAGATCTCCACGTGAGGTTCTCCTGACCCGCGCGCTCCGCGGGTCGACGCATTCTAGTTTCAGCGGGAAGCAGTTGGAAGGGACATCTCAGGCGAACAGACGGTTGAGCTGCCGGACGGCGGAATCGATCAGGAGTTGCCCCGCACCGGGTTCGTATCGGGTGACGCCCGGGCTGACCTCGTAGCCCCCTTGGGCGAAGGCCTCCCGGGTGGGCAGGTATCCGATGGCGTCGTTGGCCAGCTCGATT
The DNA here is from genome assembly GCA_012719955.1 of Phycisphaerae bacterium. Classification (GTDB taxonomy): domain Bacteria; phylum Planctomycetota; class Phycisphaerae; order UBA1845; family PWPN01; genus JAAXZI01. The sequence continues at coordinate 6,305 of JAAXZI010000137.1, forward strand.
ACCAGCGTGTGGCGGGCGGGCGAGCGTTTCTTGAGTTCGAGCCCCAACTCGCAGAAAACCTCGCCGGGCAGACCGACGATGCCGACGTCGCCGATGCGCATGACCATCACCTCGGCGGCGTCGCCGGCGGACTGCTGCTCGCGCATTTGCAGCCAGCAGCGGGCGTAATACTCGTCGGGGGCGCCGTCCACCTGTCCCGGCGACCGCTCGGTGCCCAGCCGGGCGATGACCTCCTGGGCCCACTGGTACTGCTCATCGCTGATCGACAGGCGCTTGAGGGGCACCTTCTCGCGCGAAACGGCCAGCTCCCCGCCGATCACCGGGCGACTGATGCGCATGGCCCGGTAAGCGGCCACCGCGAGCATGTACCCGACGCGCTGCGTCATCTGGTAGCCGCGGCCCTGCTGGGGATCGGTGTAGTCGATGTGGTTCACGTTACCGCAGGGGCCGTTGAAGAAGAAGGTGACAAATTCGTGGGAGATCATCCCGGAGAGCGCTTCGCCGAGATAGCCCGGGAAATCGGCGGAGTACAGCCAGTTGTCGCCGGCCAGGATGGCAGGATGCAGGGCGAAGTTGATCAGGCCGGCCGCCGGACAGTCGCCGCGATGGATGGACAGGGTGACGACGACCGGGTCGGTCGGGCCCAGGGGCTCGATGACTTCCCCGGGGTCGACGCGTTCCCAGTTCATGCGCGTCCGTCCATCCCGGCAGCGCAGACGGCGATTGAAGGACAGCCGGCTTTCCGCGCTGTAGCCGACGCGCAGGCTGGCGGGCCGCAAGTCGTTGCGGGCGAGAATGACCGCCTCGGCTGCCCGCGTGAGGAAGGCCTCGATCTCCGCGTCGGGCGCCTTGGGCAGGCACCCCAGCATCATGGGAGCAGGGGCGCTGTGCGTATGCGTGGCCGCGATGAGGATGTCCTCGGGGGCCAGGTCGGTGCAGGCGGCAACGTGCCGGCGCATCAGGGCCACGTTGCCGCGATCCAGCATGCAAATATCAACAGAAAGCAAGGCCACCCGGCGCCCGTTGGGGTCCTGAAGAACCACCGCCCGGCCGCAGAGCGGATCGTGTCGACCGCGGGCCGCGTAATCATCTCGGAAATTGCCCATGAGGGGCAGGCCCAGGGGCGGCGAATAATCCACCTGGGCGATGCCGGCAAGCCATCCGTCCATGCTACTCCTCGGGCTCGATTTCACCGAGATCGCGACTGATTTCATCCAGCTCGTCGAGCAGCTCCTGACGACGCTCGGTCTTGTCGAACTTGTCGCCGGCGGTCCGGCCGGTGGACAGTTCATCCAGTTCCCGGGCTACCTGTTCGCGTCGCAACTTGAGGATCTCACGCTGCTCAGGGGTCAGTGCCACGGCTTCATCCTTTCTGTCTGGCGGACTCGGATCAGAATCCAAGCAGAACATCGTTAACGGCCACCTCCACAAAGAAGGTGCCGAAAGCATCCTGAGTATAGAAGATGGTGATGATATCGCCACAGAGGAACTCGAACCCCTCTTCCAGCACCGGCACGTTGGCCGAAAGCACGTCGAAAGCCGGATCGAAGGGATCCAACAGGATCGCGTCAATTTCGATCAAATCACCCGGGAAGCAGTCTACATCCAGAACCAGCTCATCCGGGGCCGGAAAGAGCAGGCCCGTGTTCAGTTGAGAGCCGTTGATGAACACCCCCGGGTCCACCTCAAAAGGCGTCTCGTTGACCAGTTCGAGGGTGACGAAATCCGGCAGGATCACGTCCCCGCCGGGTGCGGGGCAACCCATGTTGCCCGCGAGGGTCAGGATGGCAAGAAGAGGGAACAGCAACGACTGAACCATGTGTCTGCGGAATAAGGTTTTGTTCATGTTGACCTCCTGTATGAGCTGCCGCGGTAAGAGAAGCATATAGACCTCAAGCGAAAAGTCTCGAACGAATCCAGACAAAGAATCCGGATAAAATCGCCCTTCCATCCCGGCATTAAACGGATACGTCAATTCCGCTTGGATCTCAGCACGTTTTCATCTACCTCAACCGCCAGCCCCGGCCCCTCAGGTACGGTCAACCGGCCCTCGACGGGCTTCAGCGGATTCTTGAGAATACTGTGATCAGCCAAAAACTGGGCCGCATTGAGTGCGGCCGGATACTGCAGGTCATAGATCCCGTAGAGCAGCACCGAGGCGGCCAGGGCGAGGTCGGGATCGGTCAGGCCGCTGCCCAGAAACATCAGCCCATGCCGCAGGATCATTTCCACCTGCCGGCGAGCGTCGGTCAGGCCCGCGCACCGGGCCGGCTTCATGGCCACTCCGTCGAGCACGTCCAACTTGATGAACTCTTCGAGATCCTCCGATGAGACCACGGCTTCGTCCAGAATGATGGGCAGGGCGCCCTGACGCTTAAGTTTGCGTAATCCGGTGAGGCGGTTGGGACGCAGCGGTTGCTCAAGCACGGCCACGCCCGCCTCGGCGAGCTTGGGCGCCACTTCGAGGGCGGTGGCCTCATCGTAACCGCCGTTGGCGTCGGCCCACAGAAAGCCGTCCGGCACGAGCTCTTTGACCATGCGGCACAGCTCGACATCGAACTTCGGATCGGGAGCGACTTTCACGTTGAAGTGGCGGTAGCCCCGTTGTCGGCCTTCCTCAATGAGGTCGGGGATCTCGTCGAGGGTTCGCGGGTTCAGCGTCCAGCTCAAAGTGATGTGCTCGCGGCCTTTGCGGTTCCAGCGCGCGGCGGCGGTCTGGCCCGACATTCTGCCGGTCAGGTCGAAGAGGGCCAGGTCGATGCCCGCTTTGCAGATCGGCTGGCCGGTGGAGAAGGATGGAGCAATGGCCCGGTTCATGGCCGCGTGGATGCCGTCGATGTCGAAGGGGTCTTTGCCTCTCAGTAGTGGCCCCAGGTGGTGATCGATGGTGGTCTGAACGGTCTCCAGCGTTTCATAGCTCCACTTGGGCGAAGGCACGCTCTGACCCCAGCCGACCTGGCCGTTATCGGCGGTGATCTTCACGACCACGGTCTGCCGTCCGATGGGCCGTCCCAGGGCGTCTTCGAGAAACTTGAAGCGCCCGGCCGTCGGATAGCTGACCGGGAAGGTCTCGACCCGATCGATGCGCGCGGATTTGGCCGGCTGGGCCGGCAGGCGGCCTGCCCAGAGAGTGGCTCCCGTCGCTCCGGCGGCTCGGCGCAGGACGGCGCGTCGGGTATAGTGTCGCATCGCGTGGCCTCCGTGGATGAGGATTTTCTCGCGCGCCTGAAGAAGCCTCTGGCGGCCAGTATAACCCGTTTTCCTGTTAGCCCCAAGCGAGCACCGAGCACTGAGCAGCGAAAAGCCGAAAGCCGAAAACTCCCCAGCCTGTTCGTACCTGTGCCGATGGTTGCGGCCCGGGTCGCTGGCCTCACCTGCGCCGGATGATGTCGTGCTGCCGCTGCCCCGCGAGCTGACCCGTGCTCAGTGGGTTCGCCGGGGCATCATCTGGCTGGCCTGGCTGTCTGCGTTCGTCCTGCTGGTCCAGTTCGACGTGCTCTTGATGCGCTGGCGGTTCCTGGTGATCCGTGACGAGCCCTCCGGGGGTGTACGGCAGTTGTTGTTCGGGCTGCGCGATTTCGGCCAGGTGGTTCCGATGGTGGCCGCCATGGTCATCGTGTATCTGAGCGATCGGCGCAGGATGTACTTCATTGTTACGCTGCTGTTCGCGCAGTTGCTGGTCGCGGCCATGTGCCAGCCGATCAAATGGAGCTTGCCTCGGTATCGCCCGCACGCGGCGATTGCGGAAGTTGCCGAACCGCGGGCGTTGTCCTCCGGGCCGGTTGAGATCGTGGCCGACGCTGCGAACGGCGGCCCCGTCGAGGCCAAAGATAAAGATTATGCCGGCCTGCTGGGCGTGCTCCGGCCGGGTGACACCTGGATGCGCTCGAACGGCACGCCTCGCTCGCGCGAAACGCGGTATGAAGCTTTTCCCTCCGGACACTCGGCCGCCGCATTCGCCTTCGCGGCCATACTGGCCTGGTTTTATCCTCATCTGCGCTGGGTCTGGTGGGCGCTGGCATGCGGATGTGCGGTCTCGCGTTACGTGGATGCGGTGCATTGGCCCAGCGATTGCCTGGCGGGGGCCGCGATCGGGTACGTGGCGGGATGGATGGCCTTGCGCCCGTACGCCTGGGTATTGCCGGTGATCCTCGTGCGTCGGCGCGTGAAACGACGGCAGAAGGCTCGCCGTCGAAGCATCCGCGCTGGTGAAATGATCTCTTCCTAATTCTTTGAATTCACAACAATTTTGCCGCTGAAATGTTGCCTCAAGATTACTCTTGAAGCATACAATTTGGCAGACGGTTGGGGGGGACTTTCCGAAAGCTTCCGAGGCTCTGAATTAATGTTCATGCGGGTTACTGTCCGCAGCCGCTGATTCCTGGAAGGGCGGCCGCGCAGATTGTCGGTTACGATAGCCTGGTAAGGGAGAAAACGGACCACACCGGCGGGTCCGGAAAGGCCATGGGGACTAAAACAAAGCATTTCCTGTTGGTCGAAGACAACAACGCTCACGCGAAGCTGATTCTGTTGCAATTCACGGATTTGGCTGACACCATTACGATCGACCGTGTGTGTGATGGCGAAGCGGCGCTGGATTACATCCTGCAACGTGGCCCCTACGTGGATCGTCCCCGACCGGATGTCATCCTGCTGGATCTGAATCTTCCCAAGATCGATGGGCATGAGGTTCTCCGTCAACTCAAGCAGGATGAGAACCTTCGAGCCATTCCAGTGGTCATCCTGACCACCTCCCAGGCGGAAGCCGACACCCGGGCAGCCTACCGGCATCACGTCAACAGCTATCTGGTGAAGCCGATCGACTTCGATCGCTTCAAGCAGATGATGAAGGATCTGGGCCGTTACTGGTCGGCTTGGAATCAACCGCCGGAGCTCAGTTATGCGCCGGTAAATCAAAGCTAATCGACATGGCCCCGCGGGGAGGGCATCCTATCCGCCTCAGGAGCCGAAGCGCGAAGCTCCCCGGCCGGAAAGGGCATCATACGGTTTCCGCTGCAAGCCTGGGCAGGTTCCTGCCTGGTTGTTGGTCGCCCGTTGCTGATCGCTTCAATCTTCGCGCCCCTGCCTCAGAACAGGCGGGGCATCCAACACAAGATTGATGTGGAATCCATATTAGAGCACTGCGACATCGGGGCTATGTTTGCGCTCGGCCGGCACATCGCCGGGAGCTACTGACCCGCGATCCGCGATGCGCCCCGGGACGATGACCACGCGCTGCCATCGCGTAGGCGAAGCGGAGGTCAACAAATCGGCGATCCAGCGGGCTATCAGGCCGGCGTCCGCTTCATAGCTGGTGAGTTGCAGTCGTTCGGTCGCGGAATCGCACGGTTCCGGGATGCAGCAAAGGCTCAAGTCTTTGATGTTAAGCGCCGCGGCCGCTTCGCTCAGGGCGGGCACGATTTCGCAACCGATGCAGATGATGGCTGTCGGCGGATTACCGCGTTCCGCGGCCAGTGCCGGCCCGCCGTCGAAAGGGCCGGCCGTGCCATACATGGGCCGGGGCGACAGGCCGTTGCGCTGCATGGCCGCCCGGTAGCCGGTGTCGGCCTGGGCGGCCGCCGGCATCAACATCGGATCAACGCAGAGTCGGATTTCCCGGTGCCCCAGGTAAATGAGATGCTGGCAGAGTTCGAACGCGCCCTGTGCATAATCCAACAGCACGGCCGCGGTGCGAACCAGGGGGTGCTGATTGTTGACCATGACCAGGGGCAGATGTTCACGGCTGATGCTGGCCAGCAGTTCGGCGGAGGGACGAGCGCCGTAGAGCGCCAGGCCGTCAAACGCTCGAAGCCGATCCGCGCTCAGGCATCGTCCTGACAACTCGCCCGAGGGCTCGACCGGCAACGACAGCGGCTCCATGCCGTGACCCATGGGCTCCAGCAGGGCGGCCGTTCGCTTGCAGAGTTCCTGGGCGCAGCCGCGGGCGTTGTCTACCGGAGTGAGATAGCCGAACTTCAGAGGACGCGAATGCACACGGCCTTGTTCTTCGCTGGTGCCAGAGGAGGAAACGAATGTTCCGCGGCCGACATGACGCACCAGCAATCCCTCAATGGCCAGATCGGTCAATGCCTTGTTGATGGTCTTGGGGTTGGCGCCGTACCTCCGTGACAGCTCCCGCTCGCCCGGCAGTTTGCCGGTCAATTCGCCACTTTCAACGGCCTGACGCAGCCGTTCGCGCACTCGTTGGTACTTGTAACTCAAGCCTGCTTGTCCTCTTTCGCTGTCGGAGTGACTCATGGGCGGTGGCTCTGAAGGTAAATGTCGAGACACCTGGTCCAAGAACGCTTATTTGACGCCAGAATTCAGAAGACGCTGACGGGGAAGAGCCCCATCGGATACCGGAGGAGTGATACCGATTTCAGCGCCAACGCTGCCATTGTGATTTGGTTAACCGGAAAAGTCAAACTGAAGAGCCGTAGGGGAAAGGCCCTGTGTTCAGTTTAGATGAAAATCGTTTTCTGCGGTTCAACGGGCCTGTCCATCCGTCTTTTTGAGCTCGCGCAGCCGCTGTCCTGCCTCCGAGCGTTTGTAGAGATCATCTAAAGGGAAACAGCCGCTGATCAAGCCTTTCCGGGGAGCGGTGGTGCAATCGCTGAAAGTCCTGCAAATACGCTTTGTGTCCAGGGCGCCGCGCCGCAGGCTGTCGATGGGCATCTCTGGATAGCTCAGGACCATTCGCCCGATCCCGACAAGATCCACCCAGCCGGCCCGGACGACCGCCTGGGCCACCTGAGGCAGCAAATCTTGCAGGTAGGTATAGGCCGAACCAACCAGGACGACGTGCGGGAAGCGGGCCTTCAGTTGGCGCACCGCATCGATGTGGCGAGCCACGCCCACCAGCGGATCCTCCGGCGGTTGATAGCCGTCGGATGGAGGGAAGATGGCCGGACGCTGAATGTGCGGGCAGTAATAAGGGCTGCCGCCGGTGATGTTGATGGCGGTTACTCCCAGCGACGCGAGCATTTCGAGCAGCCGGATGGGTTCGCTCAGGTCGATCTCGAGCGGATTCTCCGGATTGACCCCGAAGCCGTAGCGGTAGGGGAGCAGATGATCGAAGCGGCAGGGGATGCCCGTGCCTTTTTTGGACCCGACGCGGGTGGCGGGGTCGTCTTCAAAGGGCACGGTGTCGAATGCGCTCAGCCGGACGCCGAGGTGCAACTGAGGCACGGCCGAACGCACCCGGCCGATCAACTCGCGGATAAACCGCGTCCGGTTCTCAAAACTTCCTCCGAAGGGGCCCGGACGCGCATACGCGCTGAGCAGCTCGTGGCCCAGGTAGCCGTGGCAGCACTTGAGATCCACGAAATCAAAGCCCATCTCGGCGGTCATCTTCGCGGCGGTGACGAAATCGTCCATCAAGCGGTAAAGATCGTCGTCGCTCATGACCACGCTGTCGTCGTCCGAGCGGATGCCGAAACGGGCGTCGAGAATGGGGTGATGGTAAGCGATTCGCGGCTCCAGCCGGGCGTTATCGTTCGGCTTGCAGAAACGTCCGGAGTGAGTGAGTTGCAGGCCGATGAGCAGGTCGTCCGTGTTGCCGGTGGCCTCGCGATGAGCGGCGACGAGGCGCTCGCGGAGTGCGGCGATTTCGCGCTGGGTCTCCGGCTTGAGGCAGAGCTGGTTGGGATTTGCCCGGGCGTCGTGTCGGACAGCCACGGCCTCGCCGCCCCAGATGAACTTGGCGCCGCTGCGGCCGAAGTGCTCCCAGCGGCGGCGCGTCCAATCGGTGGGGGCGCCGCCCGGCGTGCCGTCCCAGCCTTCCATCGGTTGGACGCACCAGCGGTTTCCGACGCGGCGGCCGAAGATCTCGATGGGCTCGGCCAGTGGGGCGCCGGCCGCTGCCGTGAGGATGTGTTCGTCGCAGGGGATGTTC
>JAAXZI010000138.1 GCA_012719955.1 Phycisphaerae bacterium
CGGATGGGCCGACCGATGGTATCCTGAGCGATGCGGATTGATGGAGGCGCACGGGCTGGAGGCCTGGCGGCCGACTTAACGAGGTAAAGTCCCAGAATGTAGCGGCCGGGCTCTGTACCGGCCGTTGGTTTGGTGGCCTGAACGGCCGGTACTCAAGCCCGGTCGTAACAGACCCGTGCCGAGCATGACGAGAGACTTATGGACATTCAAAAGCGGATTGCGGAGATTCTGGCCCGGGAGGCGGCGGCCATTTCGGCAGTAAAGGTGACACCGGCGTTTGAGGAGGCCGTGCTGGCCCTGCGCGACTGCAAGAGCAAGGTACTGACCACGGGCATGGGCAAGGCGGGGCACATTGCACGCAAGTTCGCGGCTACGCTCTGCTCGACGGGCACGCCGGCGGCGTTTATTCATCCGGGCGAAGCCGCCCACGGGGATCTGGGCCTGGTGGCCCCGGATGACTGTATTGTGGCCTTTTCGACCAGCGGCAAGACCAATGAGGTCATCGAGATGCTCGAACTGGGCCGGCGCCTCGGTCTCAAGACCATCATCGGCATCACTTCGCATCCGGATTCACGGCTGCGCGAGCTGAGCGACATCATCCTCGACATGGGCATCATCGAAGAGCCGTGTCCGCTGGGTCTGACGCCTTCGGCCACCATCGCGGTAATGCTGGCCATCAGCGACGGGTTGGCCCTGGCCTTGATGGAGCTCAAGAAGATCACCCGGCACGATTACGGACTGAGACATCACGGGGGCTATCTGGGGCGCAAGGCGCGCATCGATAACGTGTGACCACCCCATAACCGGATGGCAATCGTCGATCGGTCGGATCCGTCGGATCGGTCCGATCAGGCGTTGGTCCGCTCACTGATCGATACTCAGGCAGAACAGCCCTTCCTGAATCGCCTCGGGGGCGATGAACTCCACGAATGAGCCGTCCACCTCGAACCCGCAGCGGGCGTAGAGGGCCTGGGCGGGGATATTGGTTTCCTCGGTTTCCAGGCAGGTAATCCGCAGGGCCAACCGGCGGGAGAGTGCCAGCAGGTGGGCCACGATGCTCAAGCCCACGCCCTGGTGGCGGCAGGCTTCGGCCACGAAGACGTTCTCGATCCGGCCGATCTCGCCGACCTGGTACAGCGCCCCGAACCCGGCCGGGCGGTTGTCCAGCAGAGCGACGAAGAGGTCGTATTGAGGGTCGTCCAGCCGGTCTACGGCCACATCGGCCAGCATTTCGCGCACGGCGGGCACGTAAGCCCGGTTGTCCAACATGATTTCCCGAAAAGCTTTTCGCATGGCGCGAACCGGCAACAGACGCACGCCGGGATGGGTTGGAATCTCCACCTCGCGGACCCAGCGTAAAGCCAGGTTGCGAACGGGCGTGTAGCCGCGCGCGGCCAGGAACGCTTCGATGGGCTCGGCAGGCTGCACCGCCGCCGGCACCCAGCGGAAGCAGCGCAGGCCCTGGCCGGCATAGAAGGCCTGCACCTCGTCGAAACAGTCAACGAGGCTCCTGCCAGCGGGGATTACCACTTCGCGGAGCTGATTGCCGCCACTGTAGTTGGGATATTGCGGACAGGTGAAGGCAACGCCGCAGGAGAGAGTGGTCTGCTCCGTGATCTGGGCGTAGTAGACTTGGCTGGAACGCCGAATGGCGGCGAGGGTATTGGAGGAAGCGTTCATGCCGGAATCCTGCCCATGCCGGTGCGCCAGAAGATGCTGGACGTCAGTTAAACTGTGAACCCGCCTTCCCGGAAAGGCGGGCCGCCTGACCGCTTCGTCCCCCTGTCTCCTCGTCTTTCTTGCCCTCAGCCGGCGGCGATCTGCGGCGCTCGCGTGTGCCAGTCGGTATGACGCTGGTATTCGTGGGCGATGCGCAGCAATCGCTCCTCGGCGAAGTGCGGCCCCAGCAGTTGCAGGCCGATGGGCAGGCCGGCCCCGCTGAATCCGCAGGGAATGCTGATGCCGGGGATGCCGGCCAGGTTCGCCGAGACGGTGTAGACGTCCATCAGGTACATGGCCAGCGGGTCGTTGATCTTCTCGCCGATGACCCACGGCGGGGTGGGCGCGGTCGGGCAGGCGATCACGTCCACCTGGCCGAAGGCCTGTTCGAAATCCTGCTTGATGAGCGTCCGCACCTTGAGGGCCTTGAGATAGTAGGCGTCATAGTAACCGCTGGAGAGGGCATAGGTGCCCAGCATGATCCGGCGGCGGACTTCGGGGCCGAAGCCTTCCTGCCGGCTGGCGCAGTAGACGTCGATGTAATCCTCAGGCGCGGCGGTGCGATGGCCGTAGTGCACGCCGTCATAGCGGGCCAGGTTGCTGGAGGCTTCCGCCGTGGCCACCAGATAGTAGCAGGCGATGCAATACTTCGTGTGCGGCAGATGGATGGGCACGACCGTGGCCCCGGCCGAGCGATAGACGTCCAGAGCGGCCTCTACCGCCTGGCGGACCTCCGGGTCGAGGCCTTCGCCGAAGTACTCCTCCGCGTAGCCGATGCGCACGCCGTCCAGCGGCGTGTCGAGTGCGGCCGTGTAGCGGGGCACCGGTGAATTGACACTGGTGGAGTCGCGCGAGTCGTGGCCGGCGATGATCTCCAGCAGCAGGGCCGCGTCGCGCACGTTACGGGCGAAGGGGCCGATCTGATCGAGGCTGCTGCCGTAGGCGACCAGGCCGTAGCGCGAGACACGCCCATAGGTGGGCTTGAGCCCGGTAATACCGCAGAAGGACGCCGGTTGGCGGATGGAGCCACCGGTGTCGGAACCCAGGGCGGCCGGGACCATGCCGGCCGCGACCGCGGCGGCCGATCCGCCGGAGCTTCCGCCGGGCACGCGGTCGAGGGCCCAGGGGTTGCGCGTGGGGCCCATCGCGCTGTTTTCCGTACTGCCGCCCATGGCGAACTCGTCGAGGTTGGTCTTGCCGAGAATGATAGCGCCGGCGGCTTCCAGACGCTCGACCACGTGGGCGTCGTATGGGGCCTGGAAGTTTTCCAGGATCTTCGAGGCGCAGGTGGTGGGGCCGAACCGGGTGCAGATGTTGTCCTTAACGAGCAGGGGCGCGCCGGCCAGAGGGCCGACCTCCTGGCTGCGGGCGATCCGCTCGTCCACCTCCCGGGCCAACTTACGGGCCCGGTCGGCGTCATAGCTCACCAGGGCGCGCAGTTGCGGTTCCAGCCGTTCAATGGCGGCGATGGCTTGCTCAACCCATTCCCTTGCCCCCGTCCGGCGGGAGCGAATCGCATCGCGGATTTCAACGAGTGTTGCGGTCATCTCACGCGCTTTCCTGATCCAATACCTTGGGTACCGCGAAAAAGTCGCCGTCGCGCCGGGGTGCGTTGGCCAGGGCCTGATCCGGGCCGAAGGGCACGTGGGGCTCGTCCGGGCGGAAAACATTGCTGACCGGCAGGGCGTGGGCGGTCGGCGGCACCTGGGTGGTGTCGACTTCGCTGAGCTGGTCGAAGTAAGCCAGAATGGTCGAGAGCTGCTCGCTGAACAGGCGAACCTCCTCTTCAGTCGGTTTGAGCCGGCTGAGCATGGCGATGTGACGGACCTGAGCGTCGTCAATTTTGCCTGGCATTCGAGATTCGATCTCCATGCTTTCCGACGGCCGGCCGAGACACCGGCCGCCTTTGCCTTACGATGTCGCGAGCATCTGGGACCAGAACACGTCGCCGAACCCGCGGGGAAATTCACCGCTGCCCACGGGGATGGCCGGAATGCGTCGATAGCGATCCGGATGGCGGAGGCCTTCCTCCAGAAATGCCTCGGTTTCGCGAAGCATCCGCTGGCGGATCGCGGCCCAGTCTTCGACCTCTGAACCTCTTCCCAGCGGGAGGATCACGTCTTTTTCTCCTGCTCGGTGGCCTGTTCCATTCGTTCTCCGCTCCAGAAACCGGCCAGCGTACCGGCCACGCCAACGGCGAGATACTCGATGGGCAGCGGACGGGCCAACTCGTGGGGCGGCGTGGTTTTCAGATCGGCAAAGGGGGGCGGGGCCCAGCCCATGCCGCTGTTGAGGAAGGCTACCAGAAAGCCCAGCAGGGCTCCGGCCGGCACGGCCAGCAGATACCAATGGGCCTGATCGTTCCGGGTGAAGTAGCGGGCGGCCATGGCCCCGAGATAGAACCCGGCGGCCACCGAGGCGATGACCTGGCCGCGGGCGATGGTGGCGACCGGCGTTCGGCCCACGGTCAGCCAGATGAAGAACACCGCGATGAGGCCGGTGACGACCATCGCCGGCCATCCGGCTTGGCTCTTGCCCGCGGGGGCCGCAGGAGTGAGATTCCGGGAAGCAGGGGATGGAACGGGGTTGTAGAGTTCTTCGTCGGCCCAGAGCCATCGGCGGACAAGGGCCACGGCGATCCACGTCGCGGCCAGAACCACGGTCCACAAGAGCGAATCAAGGGCCATCTGGGCCATGAGGCTCCGGCGGGCGCCGGTTTCCGGGGCGGCCAGCATGTAGCCCAGCACCTCCTGCATGGAGCCGCCCTTGAGGGCCATGCCGGCCAGGCCGATAGCCGCGACAAACATTCCGCCTTCCGCAAGCCGCCGGGGGGCCAGCACCGTCCCGATAACGCCGGCCACGGCGGTGAGAACGATCAAAGCCGGCCAGACCGCCGCCACGCGCCCCCAATGGGCCACCAGAGTTACGCCCATGCCTGGATCGGCGGGCTCAGCGACGACCCAGCCGACCGTGCTCAGCAGAATGACGGCAACAGCGGCGGCGAGCACGACGCGCGCTTTCTCGAATAGCCCCAAAGGGGTGGCCGGAACCGGGGTGGCTGTTGTTTCCATAGTTCGTAAAGCCTAATCGATCTTGGGCGATACACCAACCGTTCGACTTGGGTGGCCCGGGTGCCTTAATAGAGTTACGAAAACACGAAAGCCGGACCCTTGCAGAACCCCGGACGAACAGCTCTCCGGCGTCCTCTCGTTACCAATTGTCCTTACCGGGCTTGCGTCTTACACCCACAAGGCGCCAGCGCCGCATCTCGTGGGCGCGGCTCTAGGCCTCTGTCCCGTTCTCCGAGCCCCGTGCGTCCGGCGTGAGGCCATCGAAGAGTACGGTGCCCAGGCGGATCAGGGTGGCGCCTTCCTGAATGGCGGCCTCGAAATCGTTGCTCATGCCCATGGAGAGCTCGCGAAACTCGGGGCCGACCAGTCGCTCTGAGCGGATATCCTCAAGAATCTCGCGCAGACGGCAGAAGTAGGGCCTGGTGTTTTCGGGGTTCTCTTCCAGGGGCGCCATGGTCATCAGGCCGACGATGCGAATGCCCGGCAGCGTATTGATATGGGCGATCAGGTGCGAGGTAGCCCCCACCGCGATGCCGAACTTGCTCTTTTCGCCGGAGACGTTCACCTCGATGAGAATAGGGATGGTCCGCCCGATGCGCTGGGCCTCGCTGCTGATCTCCTCGGCCAGACGCAGGCTGTCCACCGAGTGAATCATGTTCACCCAGGGCAGGATCATGCGCACCTTGTTGCGCTGCAGATGGCCGATCATGTGCCAGCGCGGTTCCGGGGGCGTACTGTCCGGTTCCAGCGTCTGGCGACGGCTCAAGTGTTCGTGGATCATACCGGCGCGCTTCACCAGTTCCTGCGGCCGGCTTTCGCCCAGATCCGTCAAACCCGCCTCCAGGGCCGTACGGATGACGTCTACCTCAACGGTCTTGGTGACCGCTACCAGTCGGACCTCCTCAACGCGGCGTTTGCTGCGCTCGCACGCGTTCTGGATCCGTTCCCGAATCCGTTTCAGATTGTCAGCCAGTTTTCGACGCATGGATCCCATTATATCCCGGTTGAACTCCAGGGGTGAGGCCGCGAAGATAAGGGCATGCTGACTGCCGAGGACATGATGCTGCCTCCGCCCGCGCCGGGTGAAATTCTGGACTTCCGGAAGATCTTTGGCGACGACCGACCGGTGGAGATGGAGATAGGATCGGGCAAGGGCACCTTTCTGCTCAACCGGGCCCGTCTCCTTCCTGAGCGGGGGTTCCTGGGCATCGAATGGGCCAACAAGTACTTCCGGTACGCGGCGGACCGCATGGCCCGCTGGGGGGTGACCAACGTGCGTCTCATGCGTACGGATGCACGCCACCTGGTCCTTTACCATCTGCCCCCGGCCAGTATCACCTTCCTGCATATTTACCACCCGGACCCCTGGCCGAAGAAGCGTCATCACAAGCGCCGCCTGATCCAGCCTGGTTTCATCAAGTCCGCTGCCGATGCACTGGTCGAGGGGGGGCGGATCGCGATTCAGACGGATCATGCCGGGTATTTCGAGCAGATTTGCCAGGTCGTCCGGGGGGAGCCCCGGCTGGTCGAAGTCCCCTTC
>JAAXZI010000139.1 GCA_012719955.1 Phycisphaerae bacterium
ATGTATTGCTGGGCATACCGGTCGGCCTGGACCTCGCTGGTGGTGGCCTCGCCCAGAATGTCCATGGTGAAGGCCATCCCCCGGCCGCGCAGACGACGTACTGTTTCAATCGCTTCCCCTGGCGTCTGGCCGGCGATAAACCGTCGGGCCATCCGCAGAGCATTTCGGCGGGCCAGCCGGGCAAGCTGCCGCCCATACCACGCCCCCCTGGCCGCCGATCGCAGCATCCGCCCCACCGGTTCCGGCAAGGGCACATCCTCCCGCAACAGGTATTCCGCCAGGTGCCGGACCACCTCCTGGTCCTCTCGCAGCATGGGCAGCACGTCAATGAACCGGAAGAGTTGCACCTTTCGCCGCGGGTCGGCCGTGGACCACTCCATCAGCCGGTCCAGCCACCACTCCAGCCGCCACGCCCCCACCTCATCCGCACGGGCCCGCTGCAGGATCTCCGTTCCGATCTCGCGGATGCGAGGTTCAGGTCCGCTCTCAGGAAGGATTTCCGCTGGCGCAAGCGTCATGGCCGCTCTCGCAACAGGCAGGAACTCACGGTCCCACCATATTTTAGCCCCGCTCGGGGGTGGAGCGTCCCGCTCGACTTCCTCAGTGTGGGACGGGCGCGAACGTGGCAGCGGTATCCGTGTGGCACCGGCGGCTCGCCAGCGTAATGCCCGGAGCCACCACAGCGGGTGTCGCGCTGCTCAAGAGGTTTTTCACCGCAGAGACGCAAAGGCTTGAGAGAGGAATAAGCGGGCAACGACGTGCAGCCAAACTCGGCCTTGGCCTCGTCTTCACCGTCAATGAGCATGAACGGCATTTACGACATTTCCGGGGAGGAGGACGGGCTGGAGTTCGCGTTTTTTCAGGCGGCCCAGCGTTTGGGCCAGGGGCTTGTCGTTCGTCAGGCAGCCGCTTGTCCGGCTGCGTGGGTGGCTTTCTCCGCTGAGCATCTCGGGCCAAGGCGGCGTCCAGCAGATCCTGGGCAATTCGAAAATCCGTCCGGCGAAGGCTTAAGACCGCTTCCGGCAGGGAGAGCAAGCCCTTGGCGGCCGCAAGCTCCAACACGCCTACAGTCCCGGTGAGCGGTATCCGACTCTGCGAGCCGCCGCTCGCGCGCCCCGGTCATCCGCCAACAGAAGGTCCGCGCCCAATTCGATGGCCAGACAAATAGCCTCCTGCTCGCCCACATCGGGTGCGATCGATGAATCGACCGCGGTGGGCTTCCGAACCTCGAGCCAGGATGGGCCGGCCATCAGCCACGAACGCACAACCTCCGGGGTTTGGGCTTGGGAAAGCTCGCTGGCTACGCTGGGAGGAATGATCACTTCACCAAAGAGCAGGGCAAGGACATCGATATGGCCGATCCGAATAAGGGCGTTGAGCGGCGTCGCATCGGAGACTACGATCATCAGAGCTCCACGTTGAACAGCCTGCTAAGCGTCTTGCGGTCGGCCTCCAGGTCTTCAACGCCGTAGTTCCAGCATACGCCGCGCTTGCCCAACCATTCTTCCGCTTGAATCCGCGTCTGGAGCCCGAGCAGCATGCGCACTTCGCCAAGGGTAAGCCGACCTGTACGGCAACCTTCGATGATGAGACCTTCCTTGGCGGCCTGACTAAGCCCCTCGCCAAACGCCTCGCACAGAATGGCTTCGCTCTCTTCAGGCAGATCGATGCTCAAGGTCATAAAAACCTCCTGGTCCGTTCGGCGCACCGGGAGTCCAAGTCCTTTCATTATATCACATTACAGCACCCTTGAAAACGCCGACCGGGTGTGCCTTCAGCAGATGCAGTTGCAGAGGAAGTACGGCCTATACCACCACCCAATGGCCTCACGATGACCGAATGAGGACCAGCGCTCTCCGGCAATCGCGATGTCCTTCTTCCGTCCCGCTTCCTCCTCGTCCGGAGTCCCCAATGGGAAGCGGGCATAAGCGGATCTTCGACGGAAATCGCCACCGTCGGCGTTCGACGCGCCGTCGGTAAGACGCTATCTTCCGGGGAGAGTATTGGCCGGTACGGGTTGGGCTGCCGACGACGGATGGGCTGGTGGATTGATCTGTTCACAGCCGCGAGCCGGTAATCTTCGTGCTCCCCTTTCGTCTCCACCACCCAGCCCCGCCTCAGCCCGGAACCCCGGCCGTGCTCTCCTCCCATCCGAAAGCCGAAACTCACCGCCCGCAATCCGCCCCCCGACACCACTAACCCGCTTTCCCAACGAGGTTTAACAACCTTGCTTGACAGCCCTCAAAGGGTAGCTCTACAATTCGCCCCGTATGATTACGAACCTGCGAGCATGGACCGCCGCGCTGTTTTTGTGTGTCTGCTGTCTGGCCTTCGGCTGCCGACACGGCATCGATCGCATGCCCTGCGAGGCGGAGAAGCTCGAACAGCTCCGGCTCATGTTGCCCGAGCGGATCAAGATCCAGCCCTTCACCAGCATTCGCAGCTTCGACGATGACCAGATTCCCGACGGCATCCTCCTGGTTCTCCGCCCTGAAGACCGCTTCGGGGATCCAGTCAAGGCCGCGGGGCACTTCTATTTTGAGCTGTGGACTTTCGTGAACGCCTCCGGCGAGCGAAAGGGCGAGCGCCTGGCCTTCTGGGAGCGCACCATCGCTAACGAAAGGGACGTGCGCACCTACTGGACCCACTCCCAGATGTTCGAGTTCCAACTCGCCTGGGTAGGCCAGGGCCTCGGGCAGATCGAACCCGGGCGTAAATTCGTTCTCACGGCCACCTGGCGAACCCCATGGGACACCACCGTCCAAGACGAGTACGTGCTGGAGTTTCACCTGCCCTACGGCGTGCTGCCGGCCGGACAGGAGGAGCTGCCGTCGCCGGCCAACGGACCGCTGGCCCGGCCCGCCACCCGCCCGGCTCCAAACTAAATTGTGCCGCACCCCGCCTGCTGATCACGAAACAGGAGCAGTCCATGAAATCGACCACGCGCTTCGTGTTGCTGTCAGCAATTGTCCTGGCCCTTGGCGGCTGCGCGCAGAAACTGACCTATGAGCGTTTCCAAACCATCTGCCCCGGCGACCCACCCGAGGCCGTCCAAGCCATCCTGGGCAAGCCCTGGATGAAAAGCGTTAATGGCCAGGCCTGGGTCTACCAGGATACTGACCGCGGCATCAACGCCATGATCTACTTCCAGGACGGCCGGGTTACCAGCAAGAAATGGGGCGACCCGGTCCACGGCATTCAAGGCGATCCGGCCGTGACCGCCCCCGGCGAGTCCAAAGAGACGCACATTCAAGAAATTAAATAGCTCAGCTCCGTCTGCGAGTTGCCAATGGGTGGCCCCCTTCAGGCTCGCAGCCTACTATGTTTATAAGTCCTGAAATGCTCTCAAACGCGAATGAGAGCCGTTGAAGGTGACGGGCTGCTCGCTTCGGGCCTGTGCGTTTTCGTGATACGGTTTGGCGCCTGTGTCTCCGCCGGGGGTAGGGCTCCATGGGGATGTTCGGATTCTTCAGAAATGCGATTCCCCTGTTGCGTTGTCCGCGGGATCGGGCCGGACTGCACATACTCCACGAAGACGACGCCAGCGCGGAGCTCATTTTCCACGCTCGACTCGGCTGCGTTTCCTGTGGGGCCGTCTTCACCATCCGCGAAGGCATCCTCGACCTGCTGAACCATCAACCTGATCTTGCCTCCATTCAACAAGCCGAGATCAACGCACGCGACGCCGGCGCCCCCTTATACGATCAACAGATGGCCGAGCGCGGCCATCGAGAAATCCCTTCCACGCTGGCCGCTTTGCCCCCGCTGGAAGGAACGCGGGTCATCGAATACGGCTGCGGCACCGGCCGTCTGACCGGTTCGTTCCTGAAGGCCGATCTGGTGGTCGCCTGCGACTTCTCCCGGGCCTCGCTGGAGATCCTCGCGGCCAAACATGCCAAGGCCCGCAACCTGGCGGCCGTCCTGGCCGACGCCACCACGCTGTACACCGCGCCTGAGGCCTTCGACTGTGCGATCGCCACCCAGCTTATCGAGCACCTCACGCTGCCTCTGCGGCGCCGTTTATTCGGTCATGTGCGCGAAACCCTCCGCCCCGGAGGCATCTTCCTCTCGACCTGCTATTACTACGACCTGCGCACGCGCCTCCGCCGACTCCCTCGCGAAGGTTATCATCGCAACGGCATCTTCTATCATCGCTTCTCTGTCGCCGAGATTCTGGCCGAAATGCAACCCTTTTTCGAAATCGAACATGACCGCCTCATCGACATCACCATCCCCGGTGAAAGGAAACTCGGACTCCAGGCTCTGTTCAGCGCCAATCTCTCCCGTGTCGCCGAGCATATTCCCCTGGTCCGTCAGTTCGCCAATCTGATCCTGGTGTCTGCCCGCAAGCCCGTCGAACCAACGCCCCCCAACATCCCTGCACCCGCGACCGCGCTGGCCTCTGACCTGTAGCCCCCGGCGTCCCTGCCGGCCGGCGTCACCGCAGAAAACCTGTCCCCAACCGCGCCAGTCGGGTATAAGAAGATGATCGTGCGCGATCCTGCGACACGCGTCTGGGCGCGATGCCACGCTGTGTGGGCTGCCGCTCTTGAGCAGCGCGGAACATCCGAATCGTCCCGGCACGGATCGAGAGCCGTGGCACACACATCGTGTGCGTTGTTGTCTCACCATCGCGCACAGGCATTTAAGGCGAGTCGGATGATCTTGCGGCCATCTGCAAAAGGAGAGGCCCATGAACCGTCGTAGCATACTGGCCCTGCTGGGCACGATCGTGGTCCTGTTAACCCTCAACCTCATGGCCCTCGAACCCCGGGACGACGCCAAGCCTATGGTATCCACTCCCAAGCGATGCGTCGGCATCACGTCCCAATCGGTGGACGGGCAATACGCATGCCTGTTCCGCGCCTTCGAAGACGGCAGTGTCGAGCTCATGCGCGTGGATTTGAGGCCGCCTGGGCCGGCTCGTCCGGGGCAGTGGCGCCCGCTGTCGCCGCCCCCGGGTGCGGGTAAGCCGCAGCCGCCTCAGCAGTAACCCAGTATCGAGGAGCATGTTGCATGAAACTGTCTGCCCGCACCGGCATCATCCTGGTTCTGTTCGCTTCATCCGCACTCCGCGCCCAGGCCCCCACCTTCCAGTCACTCATGGATCCGACCATCTTCCCCGATCCCCAGTGTGGCATGCGCGTCGAGGGCGCTGAAATCGAAGGGCCCGTCCTGAACATCCGGACCACCGGGGCCGTGCTCACTTTCGATACCGCTACCGGCATCGCCTCCTTCCAACAGCGGATCGGTCAGCCCCGCGAGGTCGTCCGCCTCCAGATCGGCGATGGCCCCCTTGGCCGCCCCAGGCTCACCCACCGAGGTCAGGGCCTGGCCTTCGCCGAGTTCAGCGCGCCGCGGTTTAACCTGCGGGCCAATGGCGACTCGCTCTTCATGCTCCACGCCCTCGAACCGCTTAAAGTCACCGTCCGCCGGAGCATCGAGCCGGGCTTCTCGTCGTCCTGGAAGACCAACCACATTCTGCTGGATGAGTATGGAGGTTTCGGCCTCTACTGCTCGCAGCTTGATCTGGCCGACGGTTTCGACCCTTACGAGCCGGTAACTGCCACCTATCGCCTCCCGGCCGGGGCCGTCCTGTGGATCGGCATCTGCCCGCCCAAGCCCTTCGACTGGGAGCGATCCTTCAAGGATCATGTCGTCTGGCATTGGTCGAACACGCTCGGCTACCCACCCGACGACCTGCTGGCCGCCTGGTCCAAAGAGGGCAATATCGTTTTGCTCCAGGCGGAGGTTATGCTCTGGAAAGACTGGAACCTGGCCTTCGAACCGCGCCTGGGGCCGGCCGAGTTCGCCCGCGTGCGCGAGACCGTCCACCGGCACGGCATGCGCTTCATCGTCTACACGAGCCCCTTTTACTTTCTGCGCAACACGCCCCTTGAGAAACATGCCTTCAACAGCTTCGTGAACTTCACCAACTGGCCGCCCGGCACGCCTACCGGCGAAAACATCGAGCAGTTCATGGCCGAGATCGAGCGCCTCCTGAAGACCCATCGCCCTGACGGCCTCTACTTCGACGGCCAGTACATCGAAAACCCGGCCGCCCTCTACGCCCTGGCCCGCCGCACGCGCGCTCTGCTCGGCGAGGACGGCATCCTCGAATGGCACTCCACCCAGGCCCTCGGCAGTGAACTGTGCTTCCTCCCGCAGGCGGATGCCTACGTGGACTTCATCCTCCGTGGCGAAGGCCGCGATGGCCACTACGACGACTTGACCTACCTGCGTTACTTCGTCTCCGGCTACAACACCAGCAACAGCATCGGCGTCCTCTGCAACAACGGCCCGCGACCGACCCCGGAGCTGCTCCACAGGCTGCTTGCCGTCAATGGTCGGATCCACACCATCGTCTCCTGGCTCACCGAGCCCAAGCTGACCGAACTCATCCGCACCGACTACCACACCCGGCTGACGCCGGCCCTCCGCGAGGAGGTCGAAAGAGGCATTCGGCAACGGCAGGCGGAACTCCCCATCCGCGCCCGAGCCATCCAGGCCGAGCGTCGGGCCCTGTCCACTCAACCCGCCTGGGACGAACCCGGGAAGCTGGCATCCAGCCCGCCTTCTCACCTCGGGGGACAGGCATCCTGCCCGCCTGTGCTCGCCGAGAGCTTCGACGCCCCCCTGGACGGCTGGAGCCCTTCCGTCTCACCGCTTAACCAGGCCCCCTTCACCTTTAAAGACGGCGCCCTGCTCATCTCGGCGAAGGCCCACACCTACGCCTATTTCACGCATACGCTCGACCGCCCGATTCAGGGCTTCGTCGTTCAGCTTCGCCAAGACACCGACGCCGGCCAGTCCTGGGGGCCGGCGATCTGCGTCCGCTGGAAGACCGGCCAGTTCCTCAGGCTCGGCGTGCGTTCCGACGGCCTCATCCAGGCCGACATCAACGGCAATCAGCTTCTGGGCGGCCGATACGCTCGCGGCCGGAGCATCTGGCTGCGCGCCCGCTGGCTGAAGTACGAGGGCGTCATCGAAGCCAGCGACGACGGCCGGACCTTCGAGCGGATCTGGCACTTCCACCCCACTCCGCTCATGAACGCAAACGCCGAGAGCGTCTCCGCAGGCAAAGTCCCCTACAACGGCCAGCCCATCGACCACGAACCCGACCCGGGCCCGGCTGGAACCTGCGCCATCGAGGACCTCCGGCTGTACTGAAAGGCTGTTTAAGAAATGGAGCGCCAGCGATGCCGAGCCGCTTGCGGCCTATCCCCAGCCTCGCACGCAGGATCTGGTCAACGCCTGGGCCTATGTCAACTCGCACCGGGACGAAATCGACCGCCAGATTGCCGAACAGGAGGCGGCCTGACGATTCCTCTCATCGTCTCATCCTCACCGGCGTATACCCGCAGTTCGGCTCCTCAGCGAGGTAATCCCCCGTCGCCGCGTATGCCCGCGCCCGGCAGCCCATGCACACCTTCTTGTACTCGCAGATCCCGCACTTGCCTTCCAGCTTTGAGTCATCCCGGATATCCGCGAATACCCGGCTCTCGCGCCAGATGATCGGCAACGGCGTGTCCTTGATATTCCCCGAACTCACCGGCAGATATCCGCAAGGAAACACCTCACCGGTGTGCGACACGAAACACACGGCCTGACCCGCCAGGCACCCCTTGGTCATCGCGCTCATGTCCCCGCCGGGATGGCCGCCCGGCCGCCCGCCGCTCCGGGGGGCGGGCATCCCGCCCGCCTCATCCTCTCGGGAGCCGGCCATCTCGCCCGCCCTTTGCCCCGTTAACGAGTGAGGACTCCGGGAGGGTTCTTGCACGGCCGGCCCCATGCTGCGATGTGGATGGGCACTGGCCGGCATCGCCGGCCCGCCGGCCTTGGCCCGCTGCCGCATGACCCGGAAGTAGTGTGGCGCGCAGGTCACCTTCAGGTGAAGCTTGTTCTCCAGGCTCCGGTCATACACCCAGTGCAGCGCCTTTTCGTACTTCTCCCCGTCCAACATGATCGACGCGTCCAGCTCCATCCCGCAGCCCACCGGCACGAGCATGAAGATGTGCAGCGCATCGGCCCCCAGGTCCATCGCCAGCTTGTACATGTCATCCAGCCGGGCGTAATTGTGCTGGGCTACGGTGGTGTTCATCTGCACCGACATCCCCGCCGAGCGCAGCATCTTGAACCCCGCGACGGAAGAGTCGAACGCTCCGTCGATGGCCCGGAACCGATCGTGCGTAGCCGCATCTGGCCCGTCGAAACTGATAGACACCCGCTCAAAGCCCGCGGCCACGATCTGCCGGGCGATCCGCTCGTCCATGATGGTGCCATTGGTGGCCAGGGCCATCGGCAGCCCCTGGGCCCGCGCCTCATGGGCCAGTTCAAACAGGTCCGGCCGCATCAGCGGCTCGCCCCCCGAAAACACCAGGATCGGCCGTCCGGTCTCCGGCAACGAGCGAATAAACGCCTTCGCCTGCTCGGTGGTCAGGTCGTTCTTGCTCAGGGCTTGCGACACATCCAGCCGCCGGCAATGCACGCAGCCAAGATTGCAGGCGGTGGTGGTCTCCCAGAAAACCAGGCGCAGGGCCGGGGCGGGTGTGGAATGCGTGGCATTAACCATCGTGTTTCATTCTAAGTTCAAGCGCGAAAATACGGAAGCCCGACACCGGCCTCGCCTGCAGCTCATCAATGTTCGGGCTCCCGCCCTGGCCGTCCTTACTCTTTCGCTCAGGGTTCTGTGCGGAACGTGAAGATCCCGAACCGTGGTGGTACGAAATACATCACCGATGCCGGTTGAACAGTCTCAGTTCGTGTTTTCGTGCTTTCGTGATTACGATAACGCCGTTCAAGCCGGTTACGCCATCGGCCCCGGCACGTCTGCACGAAAGGAGGACATGAATGGCTTGCCAGCGCCGTCCCAAACGCGACATCGAAAAGGAATACCCGCTCAAGCAATTCATAAGCAAGCTACGGCGTCTGGCCGACGCCCTCGAAAACGGAAAACGGTTCCGTATTCAAGTCGCCTCCCAGCGGGTGACCATCCCCCCTGACGCGATCATCAACATCGAGCACGAACGCGGCGGTAAGGAAGAAGAGATCGAATTCCAGCTCAAATGGCGTGTCGACCCCGACGCCAAGTGAGGCCGGTGGCTACCCGCCCCTGCATCCCGCCCTCCAGGATGCATGGAAAACCCGCCACTTTGATTTCCGCCGTTCTGTTCCGGCCCCCCCGGACTGAACAGCGGAAGTGTTATACGCCCCGGCCACTGCACAGCCCGTCCGCCACAAACATAAGACCAGCACCCGCAACCACTTACATCCATCACTGCTTTCACCGTCCCCATTC
>JAAXZI010000140.1 GCA_012719955.1 Phycisphaerae bacterium
ACTCCTCCGCCCGCTCCACCAGGCCGGCGCGCAGCGGGTTACGCTCGACATAGCGGCAGAGCGTCAGGAAGTAGGTGTCGTCCTGCACCGGGAAGGACTTGAAACGGCCCTGATAAAGGTGCCCCTCGCCGGCGCTATGGCAGCCTGTCTCACAATTTACTGCAGAAAGAACAGGGCCTCCCGTATGTTAGAGTGTCCAAAAGCCCAACAGGAGGCCCCGTCATGTGCCGTTTTGCCAGGGATGGCCGGCACCTGGCGAACCTGGTTTAAGAGTAGGCCTTCGGTGCTTCGGGAAGCGAAGACGAGATAATACTTCGGAATACGATGTTCTGCCTTTGCCTTGACGGGAAGAAATCCTACTTCAGCGAATCGCTCCTTGAGTTGCGCACACAAGCGATTAGTAACTACTCTAACTTGATCAGCGAAGTCCCTGGTGCTACGCAGTGTATCCATCCACCAATTACCACCGACAATCTGATCGAGTCGGTTAATAGTCGGAGTCACAGCCATGGGAGCATCGATCTCTTCCGGATCCTCCTGCGAAGGGTCAACTTCTGGAATGGCAGCCCGAAGTGCCGCCAAAGCACACCGGACGAATATCGGTGCGTTGAAGTTCAACAAGACCTCAATGCTCATCCGGGAATCTTTTACGTGGCGAAAGACGCTGTCGAGTCGTCGCCAATCTAACCCGTCGACGGTAAAGGGATCCAGGTACAGGAAAAGGGTATGGGTCGCAGCAACTTCTGCCACCTGCGGCAGCGAATCGGCGAGCGTACTGTTTATTGCCCTCGCGAACGGGAAGCCAGCAAGGTTGCGATCCAGGGATGCGAACAGCTTGGAATCCGCCTCAATGCACCAGACGGACACGTTCGCGCCGCGATCAATTGCTGCCTGAGCCTTAGTACAGATGATCAGTGGTGAACCGACGCTCCCGTCTGCAAACACTCCGGGCCCGGCAAACCCATCGACGAGGATAATACGTCGACCCAGCCTCGCCACCTTCGCCAGATAGGGCTCGAGATAGTACCCGAGAATATCGTCTTTGCGCTTGGACCACGGCCGCTTTCGCAGGAAGAAAGATTCATCTGCTTTGTGTCCCAACGCTCTTCCTCCTGGACAACTCTTCCTGACCGGGCATCTCGTCCCAGGTCCGTCCGTCGAGAATTCGCCCAGCCTGCTTCTTGTTCACCCCGCCCCACTGCTTGAAGAAAAACGGCACGCCTTGGGCAAGACATCGGTCCCGAATCTGTCTTACCCATTCCGGCTTCATCGGCCGCGCCCCCGGCCCCGACTCACCGCCCACAATCACCCAGTGAATGCCCGCCAGCGACAAGTTATGAATGGGACCCAGGAGCGGCTCGATCGACAGGAACCGAACGCGTGCATCCGTGCGCCGCAGTTGCCCGACACGGCGGATCACAAGCGAGTTCTCCACACTCGTGCCCATCCAGATGTTCGGCGTCCAGATCAGGGATTTGGAGTACTCGGCCGCGATCTGGGGGCGTTTCGTAAGCACCTGGAAGGTATGCTGCGGGCAGCGGTTCATCACATCGAAGACCTGTTGAATGAACTCCAGAGGAACATCCTCATGGAACAGGTCGCTCATCGAGTTGACGAAAATGGTGCGCGGCGTTTTCCACCCGAGCGGATCAGCCAGGGCCTCATGATCCAGGTAGACACGGTTGTTCCAACGCCCGTGATGATTGACGACGTGCAGGTAGTTCGCGGTCCGCCCAGGATCGTCCCCGCGTTCCCGGGCGGCAATCGCCATGCAGGCAAGCCGATAAGCCATGCGCTCGGCATAGCAGTGCCGGCAACCCGCGCTGACCTTGGAGCAGCCCACGACAGGGTTCCATGTAGACTGCGTCCATTCAATAGAGGAGCCCTGCGCCATACCCTAATATATACCTAACACGTTTTGAAATATCAACTGGCGCCGCCAAACTCAGCCCGGGGCTCTACCGCGTCCCCGCCAGCTCGTACAGCCCGTAGCCGGCGCTGCGCAGATGGCCCTGGTTCACCAGTTCCTCCCACACCTCGCGGGGGAAACCGGCCGGCGGCTGGATGGCCATGATCTTGCTGCGGCCGGTGCCGCTCAGCGCGCCGTGCCCCAGGCGCGAGTCCTCGTCCAACTGGGCTAGCTTGAGCCGCTTCTTGAACGCCTTCAACGCTCGCTTGAGATCCTCGGGATTTGCCGCCATGTCCAACCTCCGTTATGACTGGTCAGGTGACAGGTTGAGACGCCTATTATACTACCCGCCCAGTTCCGGCGGCAGTGACTCCGGCGCCGGCACGCCCACGACCTTCACCGCCCGCATGGCCATGAACAGCGGGATTTCCTTGCGGGCCGCATTTTCCGCCGCCGCCCGCGGGCCGGCTTGCGTGTGCTTGTGGCTGGTCCATTCCTCAATGGCGTCGATGAACAACCCCGCGTTGCGCAAGGCTTTTACGTACGCCTCAATGGGCTTGTGAAAACTCCACGTGTAGCGATCCGGGGCCTTGCCCGGGTTCATCACGATCGGAGCCTTACGCGGAATCAGGTATCGGTCCACTCGACGGTACTGCACCTTACGGGCCTCGTCCCACCCCCACGAGGTCTCCTTGGGCCCACGGAAGCAGGGATGCATCATCACCATCACCCATCGCCCCCAGGGGCGCAGCACACGATGCACCGATTGAAACACCGGCAGGATGGGGTGGATGTTCTGGATGGCCAGGATGCACGCGGCAGCGTCAAAGGCTTCCGCCGGCAGGAACGACAAGTCGCGGGCGTCGCCCACGTGGTATTGAATCGCCGGATCGCTCCGCTCCCGGGCCAGCCGGATCAACTCCCTGGCCGCATCCACGCCGGTAGGCTTCACTCCCATCTCGTGCAGGACCCGGCACAACACCCCCTGCCCGCAGGCCACGTCGAGGCAGGCCTCTCCCGCGCGTAACCCCAGCAATCGCAAGGCTCGGGGAATCACCACCTCACGGTGATACTCGCTTCCGGCCTCGCCCACCAACTGGTCATACCAGCCGGCGACGGCCCCCCAATCCGTGGGCAGGCCGGACAGCTCCGGCCGGGAAGCGGCCTTGGCCGCCGACGGTCGTTCCGGGCGGCGACGTTTCGATTCATGCCTGGACTTCATATTAACACCTTACCCGCGGAGGCTTCCCCTGACGAGACGCCCTGTTGAGTCCGGCCATTGAGGAGCCTAGACTTGAACAACCGGGCCAGGACAGCACATCCACCCCTGGGAGTCGATCTCGGCAGACCGTTTGGCGCAGGAATGCCGCCTGTGTCGGTGCTGAAGAGACGCCGACGCCACATCAGCCGGGACAAGTTCCACGGGTCACGCACAGGGGTAAAAAAGTATCCATCGTGTCCAGTATTGCCGACCCGCCGGTCGGTCCAACAAAGAGCGTAGTGTATGCAATCTACGTGTATGCAATCCACGGCTTGCCCGCTCATCGTTCTTGTGCTGTTTGCCTCGGGGGGCGTATGGGCTCAACCGCCCCGTGTCTGGATCGTTGATCAGGGCCAACGGAACACCGTCCCCAATCCCACCAATCGCATTCTGGAGATTGACCCCGTTAACAAGAAAGATCTGCCGGATGCCGAGGGCGACGCCATTATCCTGCGAACCGTGCCCAGCCCGGCGGAATCCTATTGCGACGAGTTGACTTTCGACGATCAAGACCGGCTCTGGGTCGTGGTTAAGAACCGTTGGGATGGCTTCCTGGACGGGCTTACCCGGATCGACAAGGAGACCGGGGACGTCCAGATTGAAACCTTCCCGTGGATCCCGCCGGATACTTGGGGCGGCGTCCTGGAGGGCCTTGCGTGGGACGGCTCAGGCCTGTGGGTAACCGCCTTCCGAGCCAACTTCGGGCCCAACGGCAGCGTGCTCAGCCGGGTGGACCCTCTCACCGGCAACCAGATCGCGCCATTCGATTCCGGCCCGCTGGGGGCGGCCAAGCACGTGCGCCTGCCCGGCAACCACTGCCAGGGCCTGCTGTATGATCCCTCCGACACCGGCTATCTCTGGTCCACCGACTGGCTGCTCAACAAGATCTACAAGGTTGATCTGGCCCGGCTGTACGATGCCGATCCCACCAACGACGACTACCCGGTCATTGCGGAGTTCGACCTGCCCATCCCCGCGGTCTACCACCTGGACATCGGCCCAAAGGGTATCGACTGGATGGGTGACAAGATCTGGATCTGCAATTGCCGCGACGGCATTTACGAATTCGATCCGACCACCGGCACTGCTCAGAAAGTCTTCTCCACACCACAATGGACCATAGACGGCATTGCCATATTGCCGCCCCGGATAGCCGTCCAGGCCGTGACCCCCACGAGCATCACCCGCTCCGCGTGGGTTGGCCATGGGCTCACGCCGGACGTCATCACGGTTACAAACACCGCCGCCGGCACGCTTCATTACTGGGTGGGCCGGGATGCCGTGCCCTGGCTCTCTATCAGCCCGACGTCAGGCCGCTCCACGGGCGAGACCGATCCGATCACGCTGACCTATGATCTTTCCGGCCTGCAGGTCGGCACCTATCATGCCACGATTACCGTCACCTCCCGCGATGCATCCAACAGTCCCCAAACCGTGGACGTCAACATCACCGTCCAAACCGTCAAACCCGACCTGGACGGCGACGGCGACGTGGACCAGGAGGATTTCGGTCTCTTCCAGGCCTGCCTGAGCGGCGCGGGCGTCGAAGCCTCCCCGGGATGCGCGCACGCCCGCTTCGACGACGACTCGGATGTGGACTACGACGATCTGATCATATTTGAGAACTGTCGCACGTCCGCCGGCGTGTTGGCCTCGCCCACCTGCGATCAATAATCAACAATAATCAGGCGGTCGCCCCCCGCCGCTACTGCCTCCCCGTTGAGGGCGCATTCGACGGGATCGGGCGGAAGACCGCGCCTTCGGGGATATAATGCGAAGGTAACGCCGACGACGCGTCGCCGGGGGCTTCGGCCGGGGCGACATCCAGCCCCAGTTCGTGATACTTCTTATTGAGCGTATTGCGGTTGATCCCCAGAAAATCAGCCGCCTTGAGTTTGACCCCCTCGCACCGCTGCAACGCCTCGTCGATGAGCGCCCGCTCCATCCGCGCGGTCACCCGGTCCCAGATGGCCCCTGTCTCGCCACCGGATTCATCAAACGCCTGGCGCACGATGCGGCGCATCAGATCGTCGATGGAATCATTGTGCAACGTCGGCCGGGTCTGCTCGGCAAAGGCCCTGATGGTCAGCGGCAGCAGGTCCTCCGTAAAGTGCTCCCCGCGCGAGAGCACCACCGCACGCTCGATGGCGTTCTCCAACTCGCGGACGTTTCCCGGCCACGGATAGCGCAACAGCAGATTCAGCAGGTCGCGGGAG
Organism: Phycisphaerae bacterium; assembly: GCA_012719955.1. Taxonomy (GTDB): domain Bacteria; phylum Planctomycetota; class Phycisphaerae; order UBA1845; family PWPN01; genus JAAXZI01. The sequence goes on from JAAXZI010000140.1 coordinate 5,387, forward strand.
ATCTTGCGCAGGCACCGCCCGTTGGCGCTGTTGTACTTGTCCAGGAAATGATCAATAAGCTGCGGGATGTCCTCGCGACGTTCGCGCAGCGGCGGCAGGTGGATGGCCACCACGTTGAGACGGTAATACAGATCTTCGCGAAAGCGCCGGGCACGCACCTCTTCCTCAAGATCCACGTTGGCCGCGGCAATGATGCGCACGTCGACCGACAACGTGCGATAGTCGCCCACGCGCTCGAACTCGCGCTCCTGGAGCACCCGCAGAAGCTTCACCTGAAGGGCCATGTCCAGCGTGGCGATCTCGTCAAGGAACAGCGTCCCCCCCTGGGCCGCCTCGAAACGCCCGATCTTGTCGCGAATCGCGCCGCTGAACGCGCCTTTCACGTGTCCGAAAAGCTCGCTCTCCAGCAGGTTCCCCGAGAGGGCGCCGCAGTTCACCCGAATAAACGGCTTGTCCTTGCGCTCGGAGTTGTAATGGATGGCCTTGGCGATCATCTCCTTGCCGGTGCCGGTCTCGCCGATCAGCAACACCGTCGCCCGTGTGGCCGCCACCTGATCGATGGTGCGGAACACATCCATCATCGCCGGACTCGAGCCCACGATGTTGGAGAAGTGATAGCGGTCCTTCAGCGTCTTGCGCAGCTCGGCCAATTCGTCGATCAAATCCTCCTTCTCACGACGAATAAGCTGATTCAGCCGGACGGCCTGGGCAACCAGTGCGGCCACGATGGTGAGCACCCGAAAATCGTTTTCCAGCGTCGCCTGGTCCACGTAGGGCTTGTCCACGCTGAGCACGCCCACCGGCCGGCCCTCGCACAACACCGGCAGGCAGATGAAGCTGTAAGGCTTGTCGCTGCCCTTACGCGACCCGGTGCGATCCAGGTACTCCGGCTCGTTGCGCACGTCGGCCACCACCCAGGGCTGGCCCGTGGCGAACACTCGCCCGGTGATGCCCTCGCCGATGGCATAGGTGCCGCGCCGCTGTTCTTCGGCCGATAACCCGTGGGCGGCCTCAATGCGAAGCTGGCCGGTCATGTCGTCGTGGATCACCAGCCGGCCAAGCTGAATGCCCATGTGGTTGGCCAGCACGCGCATCACCCGGTCGAACACGCCCTTCAAGTCGAGAGAGCTGCCCATGATGGCCGCAGTCTCACGCAGAATGTCGATGGCCTGCTCCATGAATGCTTATCCAATGATTAGCCCCGCTCATACAACGCACAGCGCAGCATAAGATGATATTATCATACTACCCCCGTCCAGGCAAATGGTGAATCGTTTGCGGGCGGGTGGCAATCCGGGGCCCTCGGCCTGACGGCCGTCTTTGGCGGGAAACAGGTTGCGGCGTTCTGGGCCCCCTTCCACCGGGGTGAAGGTCTGGTTTGGACGGCGCGCACAGGATCACACGGCCGGCAGCAGGCAGGCGACGGAGACGGCGGGAACAGTGAAGGCACTGTCAGGGCCGCGATCCACCCTGCATCCTGCCGGCCGGAAGCCGCGCGCGAGGGGCTGGAACCCGGCTTAAGAAGATTTACTGGCGCCTGACGCACCAGCTTGCCGTGCCTCGCGGCCGGCCAGGGCGGCCAGTTGATCCATGTTCCGGCGGGCTATGTCTGTCCAGTGGGTCCAGAAGTCCAGGGCCCGGCTGCCAACTTGTGCCATGGCCTGGGCTTGGGCCGTCCACGTCGCCAGCGAGGCATTCCACAGATCCTGTGTCCGGGCCTGCATTTCGACCATGGCGTGGCTGGCTTCGACGCCCTTCCTGAAGAGCTCGAAACCGCTGCGCACCGCCTGGTCCATCATCTGCATCCCGCCTTCCATGAGGTTCCGAGCCTCGGGGGCTTCGCGCTCTGACCTGTGCTGCTGCGCCATGAGTACACCTCGCGTGATATAGAAAGAAACAGATCCCGCGCCGAGGGATCACTGAAGAGTAGGGACCAAATGATTGGTATGCCGGGGCAGCACACGAGTCAATCTGAATTCTTTCCGTTTATGCGACCTCCTCTCAGCGCACGCACCCATCACGCCCGCGTCGGAGACGCATGAAAAACGGCTATTCTGAAGCGACGCAGATTCTCTCGGCAGGCTCTCACGGAAAGGGCGAACGGCGGTGGCGAATTACGCTTGCCCTCTTCAGCCCTCTGCTGGAGGTTCTCAAAGCACTAAATGCATCTGACGAAGACCCCATGCTCAGGCTGGAAAAGGAAGATCCGAGCCAACGACTGACTGCGGACAACCAGCTACTGACCCGCTCAGTACTCCACGCTCAAATTCCCCAGCGAGGCCGGGCTGTAGAGGTGCCGGCGGGCGCCGGACCAGGAGCTGTACTCTCCCAGTCGGGCGTTGTAGCGTCCGAAATTCACCCCCCACACGCCAGGCTTGCCGGCCAGGGCCTTGAGCGGGATGCGGATCTCCACCGTCCAGCGGTCGGGCTGCGACGTGTCATCCAACGCGGCGGCCACGTCCGCCGGCCAGTCCGAGTGCCGCGCGACGCTGGCCAGGCACGGCACGCCCTGCTCGCTGACCACTGCGCCGTTGGCCTTCACCACGAAGTGCAACAATCCGCCGGCGTCCACCGCCTTGCGTGCCGGATCGAGCACCACCTCCACGAGATCTTCGCCGGACGGCCACAGGTCGTCGTAACGCACGGTATTGCCGCGCGAGATGATCCGATCCGACATCCGGTCGTCCGCACAGTTGAACCCGATATAGAGGTAATCGCTGTCATGGCAGACGAAGACGATGGTTCCCTGTGAAGGCCGGTCGGGGCTGCCACGGCCCTGTTTGGGCACATCCAGGGCCCCCACCAGCACAAAATCGCCGGCCACGTTGGTGGTGCCCAGCGGCCAGTCGTCCAGCCGGCCGTCCAGTTTGAGGGGACGGGTCAGCCGCTGGGAGACGATGGCGGAGATTCTTGCGGGCGAGGCCGTAATTTGACCGCCATCCTGCCCCACGACCGCCGTCTGGACGTTGAACACGCCGTCCGGATTGGGGAAGAAGGCCGGCACTTTGGCGGACACGATGCGCCGGGCAAAGCGCCGCGATTCGAGCCGGTCGATAGCCGCGCCCGGGTTTTCAACGGTCCAATCCTCCGGCAGGCCGGCAAACTGGATGGTCCCGGTGAACGGTTCGCGCGTGGCGTTGTACAGCGACACGGCGGCTTCCAGTCGTACCGGGGTTCGCGTATCCGTGCGGTCGATATCGACCCGCACGCCTTCCACCGTGGCCCGCAGGCCGCGCACTGCATTGCTCAGGCGGGCCCACTCGATCTGCTGTTCAAAGCGGACCATGTCCTCTTCGGGCGTGGTCAGCTCACGTTTGCCGGCCTGTTCATCCTCAAAAGCGGCCAGCAGTTCGCGGGCCATGAGCCGCCGGGCCAGCGACCAGACGGACGGATCCGCCTCCCACCCGTTGGGCCGCCCGTCGAGGCAATGCTCGCCATAGCAAAGCGTGCCCCCGTAGGCGAACAAATCGGCCGCGATCAACTGAGCGATGGCCGGCCGGCGGTTCCGCTCCAACAGCCAGAGGTATTCATAATCCTGCAGACCCCGCAATAACCGCTTGAGCCGGATCGATGGGACCGGATGCGAGAGCCCGTAGGGTTTGCCCGGCCAGATCAGCGCCGCCTCGCTGCCCTCGACCCGGGCTCCTCCCTCGTCCGCCCAGGAATTGACCGCCGGCAAAAACACACCGCCGCACTCGAACCGATGCGCCTGCCAGGCCAGACTTCGCGCATGCACCGCGGGAGCCATCAACGAGAGGGAGCCGGCGAACGGCGGGCGGTCGGGCATGAACCACGTCCCCCGGCCATTCTTCCGCTGGCGGCGCAGCTCGGCCGGATCGGCCAGACTGGCCGGCGGACACCATGTGCCCACCAACCGGGACACGTCGCGGAACGGATCGTTCAACCAGCCATAGGGCGACATGGGCTGTGGCGCCAGCGTGCACAGCACATTCAGCCGACCCTCGGCTTCGAGCGCCCAGGTTCCGAAGCGTTCGAACTGCTCGTACTGCTCAGCGCGCCCCGCACCAGGCAGCGGCATCCACACGAAATGTCGATCGAACCAGCCTTTCTCCCGGAAGTGGGCCGCCGACTGCCGCAGGTAGTCCGCGATGGCCTGCTGATGGGCGGGCGAGCCCCAACCGCCGTAAGCTTCCGGGGGTGGACTGGCCAGACTCACCGGCAACGGCCAGGCCACCGCCGCCGAACGATCATCAAACAGCGTCCCCTCCAGGATGCCCGTAATCAGGCGGTCATAATCGGCCCAATCCAGCTCCGGCCGACCCTCCGGGCTCAGCCGCGCCAACGGGTAAACGTCCGTCAGAACCGGGCTGAGCCGGTGCTCGTGCAAAATCCGGAGCGTCCCATCCACTACGGCAACCGCCTTCTGGCTGGCCGGATCTTCAAAGCTCAGCCGAGCCGGGGCGTACGGTTGCCCACCGACCTCTACATGGTGACGCAGCAGAGCGGCCGTGTTCACCCCGGCAATCATGGCCAGGTGCCGGGTGTGAGGAATGGCAAAGGGCCACACCTCCAGCGACACGTCCAGCTCGCGCGCGAGGCCGCCCCGCGCACCAATTCGTAACTTGCCCCGGTAGTTGCCCGGCACAGTCCCCGGAGGCACATGAATATCCATCCACACCGCCTCCGTCCGGCCGGGTTGAACCTCGAAAGGCAACCCGCCGACCGGCGCAAACATGGGTACCAGCACATCGGGGTACTCGCGCGCGGCGCGCAGCTCGGGCGTGAGCCGCAGGAACCACGCGGGATAGTCCGTGGCCGTAACGCGCAGCTCTCGGTAGAGGCGCACCTGCTCGGTCGGGATCACGTGCTCGCCCTGCCGCAGCTCAGTCAGTGAAAAATCCCCAACAATTAGCGCATTTTTACGACTCTTTAGGGCTATCTGGAGGGATATAATCTCGTTAATGGCTGACTGGAGGCGGATGATCCCGGCCGCATTGCTGTAGACCTCGTTTTCCAGCTCGGGCGACGCATCAGGCAGGATCACGGCGAAGTCGGGCACTGCCCAGATTTGGGCAGCAGTCCAGCTTCCGTCCGGCGACAAGCACCCCCCCGCCGCCAGGAGGAACGGAAGGACACACACGGATAAGACCATTGAAACCGAGCGTTTCAAGGGAAATTCGTCCTCTCGGCCAGGTATTTTCGAGCAGGCGCATGGAGCGCGAACCTGCCTTGAATCCGGGCGTATTCTAATACGATTCAACCGGTTTTCCATGAGCTAACTAAACTGGGAGCCTTTTCGGGCCGACATGACCCACGGCTGTTCAATTCTGTCGGCTCGGGCTTGCCCACAAACGCGGCACGTCCGACATGAATGGCAACGAAACTGGCACCCGGATGGAAGCGATGACGGCTTGAGCAACCGTTCTTCATCGCTTTATGCGCCGGTACGGCGATTCAACCATCGGCTGGAACGTGTCTTGCGGGGCGCGCAGCACAAAAAGGGAATGAGGGCATGGGGCTTGCTATGAGCGATGTGGGTCGCTCGGCCCTCTTTCTCGGCGATCGATCCGACACCCAAGTGCCTGGTCCCTTGGCGAAGCAGGAGGTTCACAGAAACATGGTACTGCAGAAGACGGATGGGACTGTGGAGTTCAGCTTCTTCCGGCCAACAGCGTCGAGCGTCTTCGTAGCGGGAGACTTCAATGGCTGGCACAAGACTTCAATGCCCATGACCCGAGGGGAGGATGGGTGGTGGCATTGCCGCTTCCGTCTGGCTCCAGGCATCTACCAGTTTCGCTATCTCGCTGATGGACAATGGTTTACGGATTATGCGGCCTTCGGCTTGGAACGGGGGCCGTTTGGGTGGAATTCCGTCCTGAAAGTGGACCCTCCGCTGGTCACAACTTCCAACGACGGGCGTCAGGCCGCATAAGGCACAGGTCTGGCGGCTTGGCCGGGCTGACGGCTCGGCGCAGCGGGGCCACCGCAGGCCGGCCCCAGCTCCGACGCCTATAATATGTGCCTTTGACCAAAGGGCCGCGGGTGCCGGCCTCTGCCCAGTGGCGAACGTGAATCGCCGGGCCTTGACGCCGACGTCCAGGGACAGTAGCTTACTTCGGGCGGGTGGTCATTGACCGCCTGCCCGTTTAATTTGAACGCAGAGACAAACATGCCTGCCCGGGTGGCGGAATTGGCAGACGCGCATGCTTGAGGGGCATGTGTCCGTAAGGACGTGCTGGTTCGATCCCAGTCCCGGGCATTTCCTCCCAGGAAAAGCCTCCCGGTGCCTGACGGTGCCGGGAGGCTTTTTTTCCAAGGACCTATAACAACCGGCGGTGGTGTCACTTCGGACCACTGACGACCGACGATCCATCAGCGGATGCCCCATGCGCCGCTGGGGCCAGGAGGTGCCCCGCGGGGTCGGGGCTTGCGGGCTTCGGGTTGGCCGGCTATCTGGCCCTGGGCGAGGTCGTATCGGCTACCGGGCCGCCGACGCTCTCAGGTCGGCCACGGCCTCTCGGACGGCGGCAATCTCCACACCGTGCTGGCGTCTCAATTGACCAATTCCTACCTGATCCGAGACCGACTCGGGGAGGCCAAGCCGTTCCCGAAGTTCGTGGATCGACACCCCCGCTTTGGCCGCGACCTGTTCCAGCGTCATGTGGCCGCGAATCTCCTGCTCCTGTTCCTCGTGGACCGCACCAGCCTCGGCGAGAGCAGGCCGGCTCGACCCGCCAGAGGCCGTCGCGGGTCTGATCGCCTGAGCTTCCGCTATCCATGCAAACAGGCCGAACAGGCCGGCAAATGCAAGCAGAGTAGTTCCCCCCAGGATCGTGCGAGTGGCCGTGCCAAGTCGCTTTGTGCCGCCGTTGCCGCCGGGCAGGAGGGACTGCGTCATCGCACAAATCCAGCCCCAGTGCAGGACCAGATGGACCAGCAGCAATCCGACCATCCCGACGGCCAGCCAGAAGTGCAGGTTTCCCCAATCGTGCCGGCTCCAGCCCCACAGGGTCCATGCCGCTCCGCGCCCATGCCCGCCCGAGCCGGCCGGGAGGGTGTAGTAAATCACCCAGCCGGTGGCGATCAGCCCGAGCATCGCAAACAGGGCCAGGGTGTCAATCCAGAAGTTCAGTCGGCTGCGCCGCATGGCCAATCTCCTTTTCCGGGCAACACATCGCCCATCTGAAGGTAGAACGACTGCGGCGCCGAAAACCTGCGGCGGCAACGGGGTTTCTCACAAATTCCAGCGGGGCGGCAACAAGACGCCTTCAGGTTGAGGGGCGCAGCCCTCCAGGGCGACGGAGCTGGAAGCCCCACCGCCCTGGAAAGCCCCACTGCGATCACAATGCGCAGACTGCGATGGACCGGCACAGCCTTTCGAGGTTAAATCCAATCCCTCACGGTTTTCCGCAAGAGGAGAACGATCACGACGATCCTTTGTCCTTGCCCTTATCGTCGTTCTTGTCCTTGCCCTTGTCCTTACCCTTGTCGTCATCCTTGCCCTTGTCCCCGTCCTTATCCTTGCCCTTATCGGCATCCTTGCCTTGGTCCTGGTTGGAGCCTTTATCCTTATCTTTGTTGCAGTTCTTGTCCTTATCGCAGTCCTTATCCTTACCCTTATCGTCGTCCTTGTCCTTGCCCTTGTCCCCGTTCTTGTCCTTGCCCTTGTCGGCATCCTCGCCCTCGTCGGAATCCTTGCCATGGTCGGGCTTGCAATCAGCATCCGACGACGGAGGAGGCGGATTCTCGATGCAGTTGCTTTGTGCGTTCAGATAGGCATCCAATCGATTCTTGATCGACTCGGCCAGCGCGAAATCGGCGGACGACAGCTCGCCGCCAAGCTTGTGTGCCGCAAGAAAGGCGTAAGCGGCGTCCAGGTCTGATTGAATGCCGGCCGGATTGGAGCCGTGCAAAATGCTCAGTTGCGTGGCGATCAGGAACTTGGCCAGTTTGACGGTCATGTCGCTGGAATTCGACTTCTTGGCACCGGGCAGCCTGTCATTCAGCAGGTCCAGCAGGTCTTCCTCGTCGTACGTTTGGCACCCGATTTTGATCGAACGGACCGGCCAGGCATCAAGATGATTCTTCCAATAGCCGGGCGTGCGTGGACAAATACCGGCAGGCGGGCAGATGCAGAAGGCCACGGGAACATCTTCGCACCCCAGTTGAACCTCGAACATCGTGCCGGCGGAGGAGCAGACCCGATGGCCGGCGGGGAGTTCCGCTTCGACGATATAGAGGCCCGGTTGCAGATTGGGGAAGTGACAGATCCCGTCCCCCCCGGTGACGCCAACCATCTCCGTGTCGCCCCGGTACAGCTTGATGGTTACGCCGGACACGGGCCGGCTCTGGTCGTTGTCCTCGCAGAACACGGCCGCGGAGATGGACGCCGGCAGGAGCTCACCGAAATTGTTGTTATCGCCATTCACCCCGGCGTCCAGGATGATGTCCCTGAACACGGCGTTACCGGGCGTGCCCTGGGCATCGCTGCCGTCCGCATAACCGGCCGGCTGAGTCTCCTCGATCGTGTAAGTGCCCGCCAGCAGCCCTTCGAAACAATACCGGCCATCAGGGCCGGTTGTGACCGTTCTGTTCACCGGCGCGCCGAGAAAATCGACGCCGCTCAGCGTGATGGTCGCGCCTTCAATGGGCCTCTCGCCGGCCTCGAAAACGCCATCGTCATCGCAATCGACATACACGTAGCCGCACAGGCTGGAGAACTCCGGCACCAACCCGGCGTCCAGGTTGAGCTCGACCTGCCCGCAGGTCAGCAGGGTACAGGGCGTCTTGCCGGTCATGGGGTCCGCGTCGCTGTCCCGGCCGTCATCCCCCTGGTCCGGCGGGCTGAAGGCAAAACCGGCCGGCAGATTACGGAACCGCACGAAATATCCGCCCGGCGGCAGCGTGAAACTGTAATAGCCGTTCTCGTCGGTTTCGATCGTCGTCAGCAGAAAATCCGTCGGCTCCATCGGGCCCCCGGGCGTAGAGAGTTGACAGTAGTAAAGGTCAACCGCCACACCCGCGACACCCGGCTCGCCGTCATCCTGAATACCATTGCCGTTCAGGTCCATCCAGACCAGGTCGCCCAGCACGATATCGCACGTGGATGCCGGCGCAGCCTGGGGCAACATACTGATTCCAATAATCACAGATAGAACATAAAACCATCGCATTGTCAGACTTCCTCTTCCCGATACCAACACGTCGCATTTACCTGTCATGTCGTCTGCCCTGTCATGCCGTCGCGAGACGCCTCCGGGGAACGCTCATGGTCAGGCCAACCAGGAGCAACAGCAGGGTGCACGGACTGGGGGCCAGGATCAGAATATCCTGGGCCTTGGCGCCGTTATCGAACCTCACTAACTGGGCGATACGCACCTGGCCTATGCCCCAGGTGGGGTTGGCGGCGACGAACTGGTCATAGGCATCTCGCCAGAGGCTGTTATCTTCACCGTCGGCGGTATAGCCCATCGAATACGAGATCGCGCGCTGAAGCTGGTTGCGACCGGCAGCCGTACCGTCTTCGTAGCCATACATCTGGGCGAGGGTTCCATCCAGGAAGCTTGTGTAGAGCCACGCGGTGTACCCACTGAGCTCTCGGCCGCTGCTGTTTTTCAGACCAATTTCACTGATCTGATAGACAGGACTGTTCGGATTAAAGGGAGTGCCCACTTCGACCAATTCATCCGGCTCGACACAGAACGTGGCAAAGCTGTCGAAACTGCTGCCGCTGGCCGCGTGCGCGGCAAACGGGCCATCCTCCTGGCCGTAGAGCCAGGACCCAAAGTAGGCGAGGGTCAATGTGTCACCTGTCTGGACTACCGGATGCGCCCAAAGCATCGGCCCGGGGAGCAAACACAACCCGATTCCCGTCAACAACAACGTCCGCTTCATGGCTTTCCTCCTCCTTTGTCATGGCAACAGGGCGGGCACGCGCCTCGCCTTTTCCAGTCGCGCCGATGACGTTTCAACCCTCCTCTCCCCTTGTATCCCACACCTCTCACACCAGGCCGCCACTCGGAGGCCCAAGGTGCATGACGCATTCATCCCGAACGGCACGATCCGCGCCTCGCAACAGGCGTTGCGAAGGAGAATCGCCTGTTCCATTTAGAGCTAATAAGAGTGATTCCGAACTAAGCGTGTTCGCTCGGCACGGCGCACGATCAGCGCCGCATCCGGCAGCCCCGAAGTATAAAGGCGGGCACTCTTCCCCGTCCTTCCACTGTCATCGTGGCGTCTGACACGAGACACATAGCGAAGTGATTCGCTTCAATGCCTCCTCCATCACGAGAGCTTCCAACCGCCCCCATTTACCGTGTGCGGAAATAACGGCCGTACTCCGGCTCATTCCGCAACCGTTCGTCTCAGTCTGGAACTCTCCGCCACCCGCGTTCCTTATACCACTTTTCCCGCAGGAAGTCAATATTTGCAGAGCATGCATACCACAATTTTCTGAGGCCGGCGGGTTGCCCAACACGCAACGCTTGTTCACGGGCAGAATCACAGTACCTATACACTACCGTGCAAGGTCGTGGCGGCCGGGCCGGGTACCCGGCGAAAGCTGGGTGCCGGCCGTTTCACGGGCCGAACGGCCGGTACGGAGCCCGGCCGCTACAGAAAATGGCCTGCTTTGCGCTGTAGTGCTATAGGACCTGGCCCTTGATCCCGACTAACAAGGATGTCGCGGCAACTTCAATGCCTGGTATTTTTGAGACAGGGTTATCGGTCGCTCGAAGCGGCGTTGGCAAGAAACAGTTTCCGCAACGTTCCACCGCGCACCATCCATCATCCTGCTGACCGCGTGCGGGCGCACCCGGCGGGACGATGGCTACTCCACCACCTGGATGGCCGGGAACTGTTCGATCAGGCGCTCCAGCACCCAGCCCCCCAGCGTGACGCGCATCTCCACATGGCCGTCTAAATAGCGGCGATCGGCGACTTCCGCCTGCTTCTCGACCGCATGGACCGCGCGCCCATCTCCGGCGGGCAGACGAAGCACGACCTCGCGCGGATCGCCCGCCACCATGCGATACACGGCATCCACCAGCCGGTCCAGCCCCGCGCCGGTCCGGGCGGAGATGGGAATCGCATCCGGAAGCTGATGCCGCAGGACGGCATACACCGCCTCATCGCGCAGGGCATCGATCTTGTTGAGCAGAACGATCATTCGATGCAACCGACCATCCCGCGACCGCTCCGTTTCGGACGGGCGCACTCCAAGATCTTCGAGCACCCGTTGAACGGACTGATACTGTTGCCAGGCCGTCGGGGAGGAGGCGTCCACCACGTGCAGAAGCAAATCGGCGTGAACGGTTTCTTCGAGCGTGGCCCGGAATGAGGCCACCAGGTGGTGCGGAAGCCGGCGGACAAACCCCACCGTGTCGCTGAGCAGGGCGTAGGCGCTTTCGCCGAGGTTCCAGCGCTGCGTCTTGGTGTCCAGCGTCGCGAACAGCCGGTCGGCCACGAAGACGTTCGCGCCGGTCAGCGTGTTCATCAGCGTGCTTTTGCCCGCATTGGTGTAACCGACCAGGGACACGTTGAAGTGCTCATGGCGGGCGCGCACCTGGCGGATCTTGCGGTGGTGAATCTCGGCAATCTGACGCTTGAGCTGGGTCACGCGACGATCCACCAACCGGCGGTCGATTTCGATCTGCCGCTCGCCGGGGCCGCGGGTACCGATACCGCCCACGCTGCCGGCGCCCGTTCCGCCCCCGGCACCGGCGATACGCTCGAGGTGGGTCCACATGCCGCGCAACCGTGGAGCGGTATACTCGAGCTGAGCCAGCTCCACCTGAAGGCGGGCCTCGTGCGTGCGGGCCCGGCTGGCGAAGATGTCCAGGATCAGCTCGCTGCGATCGATAACCTTGCACTCGCAGACCGCTTCGATCTCGCGAAGCTGGCCGGGGGACAGGTCGTCGTCAAAGATGATCACGTCCGCTTCGTGCATGCGCACGCGGCGGGCCAGCTCCTCCACCTTGCCCTTGCCGATGAAGTAGGTGGCGTCCAGGCGGTCGCGTTTCTGGAGCATCTGATCCACCACGATCGCCCCCGCCGAGTCGGCCAGATCCGCCAGCTCCTGCAGCGACTCGCGGGCGTCGTATTTGGTATCGCGCAGCTCCACTCCTACCAGAACCGCACGCTCCCGGCGGACGGAAAAATCTCTGCTGTCTGTACGCTGTTGTTTTCCCAATGGTCTCCCGTTGGTTGTAAGCAGTTACCTCTAATTGTAGGCACCACCGTGCCTCAGTCCTTAATGCCTGATGTCTAATGACCAATGTCTAAAAGATGACAGAATGCCTGATGACCAATTCCCAAAGGGCGGCATCACTCTCGGCATGAGACACTCAGTCATCAGGCATTCATCAGACATCAGGATTCAGACATTAGTCATTCGTTCGCAACAGGTCTAATGATCGGGTACTTCTCCGCCAGCGGCTCCAGGTCATGGTACAGCCGGGCCCGCTCGGCCAGGAAGGCCTGCTGGGCCGGCATCGACTCCCGCCGACAAGCTTCCGCCAGCAAGGCGTGTACCAGGGCCGCGCGGGGCGACTCCAACAGCTCAGCCACCCTGACCTTTTCCGCCAGCCCGCTCGCCGCCGCGCCCGCATGACCGGCCGCCAGTTCATAGCGTAACTGCACCGGCAGCAATTTCATTCGCTCGGCCAGCGTCAACGGCGCGTCATACACCGGTCGGAAGGCCGCGTAAGCCTCCTCGACCTGCCCCAGCAGCAACAGGCTGTCCGCCAGCATCAGCCGGATGTGAAAGCCCAGCCCCTGAATTCGCCCCACCCGATGCCGCAGCAATTCCCGGCAAATCTCAACCACTTCAGCAAACCGTTCCCGGCGGAACAACAACCCCGCAAGCTGCTGAAAAAGCATGGACTGGGCCCGCTCAGAGAGCGAAAACCGTCCCAACATCCGCTCCAGCCGGGCCTCAGCATCATCCAGCCGTCCATAGGCAATGAGCACGTTGCCGGTCTGGATCTCCCGTGCCAGCCGGACCGAACGAACCATCAGCGCTGCCCAAAGAATCAGCATCCCCACCAGCAACATGCCCAGCACGGGGCGACCTGTTGATGCCGGCAAAGTCAACGCCCACAGCGAGATGGCCACGAAGAAGCAGCCCACCACTACGCGCAAGATCATCGATATCCGGAGGTTGCGTCGGAATGCGCGCAGCAGCTCGTCAATAGAGGCGGTGGTCACAGCGGCGCCTCCGCGTGAGGATACCGGGCCGCCACCGCTTCCAGCTCCGGATAACGGGCCACCAGCGCCGCCGGACGGATCAGCAGGGTGGCGTCATGCCAGCACCGGGCGGCCTGTTCGGGCTGCTGAGCACGATCGAACGCCGCCGCCAGCAGGCCATAGCCGTACCCGGCCCGAGTGCTGAGGTGCTCGCGAAACAACCGGCGTCGCTCATCGGCCCGATCGAGGCTATCCTGGGCCTGCCCCAGCAGGACTTCCCGTAACAACGACACCAGCTCGACTTGTGCCTTCAGCGGGTCAGGCAGCCCCATTGAATGATCCGACCGAGCCAAACGATCCAGCAGTGACACCGCGTCGGCGATCTGCCCCGTGCGCAACATGGCCTCGGCCAGCCCGACCCGTGCGGTATGCAGTTGCAGCGGATCGCCCCGCCCCTCTTCCAGGACGGTCTCGTAAATGTGCTGGGCGATTTCGTACTGTTTCTGGGCTTCGGCCGCCGCGCCCAAGGCCAACAGGAGCTCGCAACGCGCCTGCGGCTGTTGGATCGGCCGGGACAGCACTCTTTGCAGCAGGGACACAGCCCGGCCCCACTCCTGAAGCTGGACCGACTCGAACACCTCGATCAGCAATGCAGACAGCCGGCGCTGCAGATACGCGCTGCGGAGAAACATGCCGATGATCGCAAGCAAAACAAGCTGAGGAACAAGCCAGCTCCAGGGCTCGCCAACGGCGAACAGACGAGAATCCGCCACCCAGGCCCCTAACAGCATGGCCAACCCGAGCAGGATGGCCCGGTTAGCGCCGAGGCCCGGCCGTGGCCGCGACGTCTGGATGAGTTCCCCCGCCGTCTCAATCGTGAGCATAAATCATCTTGTAGCTGTCCGGCGGGCTAATAGCAAGCCAGGCGGAAGAGGCCGCTGAACCTGCCGGAGGCCGGTCCAATCGGGGCCAAACGGGGAGATGAATGCCAACCGGCCGCGGGCAGGAAAACATCCGCCCGCGGCCGGTTCAATCCGCAATCTGAAATTCGCAGTCCGGAATCACTGCTGCGGGGTCTGCCGCTGGCGGCCGCCACGGCCTGGCCGGCCCCGGCCTTCGCGACCGTCACGACCTTCACGACCTTCGCGGGGCCGACCCCGGCCTTCCCACGATCCGGCCTCGGGGCGTCCGCCCGTGCTCACGCCCAACTCGCGGGCAGTCTCGCGCAGGAACCTGAGCGACTCTTTCACGTCCTCCAGGTTGTCCTCCATCTTGCTCTCGTACTCGATCATGATGAAGCCGCGGAAGTTCTCCCGCTTGAGTTCCTCGAGCTGGGCCTTCACGTTACCCACGCCGGTACCCAGGGGCACATCCTTGCCTTTCGCGCCCTTTTCATTCACGTCCTTAACGTGCAAGGACACGATCCGCCCTTCGTATTTCTTCAGACCTTCGACCGGATCGAGTTCTGAACGAAGCATGTGCCCGGTGTCCGCACAGATGCCGATCTGCCGGCTGTAGGGCTTGATCAGGGCCATGACCTGATCTGGATCCCAGTTCTTGTAGTCGGGTTTTCCCGGGTCCTTGGGATGATTGTGGAAGGCCAGCCTGATCCCAAATTCCTGGGCGAGCTTGTCGATGATCTTCAGTTGCTCGACATCCGGCTCACCGACGAAGAATTGAACGCCCATCTTCTTGCCGAACTCAAAATGCTTGCGGATTTCGGCCTCGTCCTTGCCCCAGTCACCGATGTAGTACCCCACCAACCGGATGTTATTGTCGGCGAGCTTTTGCCGGGCCTTTTCGATGGCCTCCGGCGGGGCCTTGTAGTTCAACTGGGCATCGCCGGTCTCCGGGCTGATCTTTTGCCAGGAGAAGCCCTCCACCGCACGCACTCCCGCCTCGCGGGCCTTGTCCAGGGCCTCAACGAACGAGAAACGATTGAAGGTGTAGAGTTGAATCCCGAAACGCCATCCGGCCGCCGGTGCAACGCCAGGACCGCCCCGCCGACCGCCCGGCCGGGGAGTCCTCTCCTGGGCCACGGCGGTGGCTCCCAGGCAGCAGGCCAGCCCCAGCGACACCATCATCCCACGTCTGGTCATTGAACAAGCCTCCTCGCGAACGGCTTCCGACCAAATGACCGGGCCCGGGCGCCCGCGCCGCGCTCATCCTCTCGGAAGCTCTAAGGATACAAAACATGGGATCACGAAAACGCGAACAGGTGCTGTTTCCGTGATCCCCTGGAATACATAACGCGAATCCGGCTACTTCATTGCCTTCGTTTTGACGCCCAGCTCTTTCGCGAACTGGTGGAAGCCCTTGATGCACTCGGCGATCTCAGGCATGGAGTTTTCCCAATTGTATTCGTATTCGATGGAGAACACGCCGGCAAAGTTCTGCCGCTTCAACTCGGTCAGCAGGTCCTTGACGCCGGACACGCCGGTGCCCCAGGGCACGTCGTGAGCCTTCGGGCTTTTCTCATTGAGATCCTTGAAGTGCAGCGAGATGATGCGGCCTTCGAGCTTTTTGAGGCACTCCAGCGGATCCAGCCCCGAGCGGATCCAGTGCCCGGTGTCGGCACAGGCGCCGATGCGCTTGCCGCGGCCTTTCAATGCCTCCAGCACCGTGTCAGGGCTCCAATAGCGGGAGGGCTTGGGGTGGTTGTGGATGGCGACGTTGATCTGGTACTCCTCGGTGAGCTTATCCAGCGTATCCATCAACTTGGGATCGGGCTCGGCCACGATGGTCTTGACGCCCATGTCTTTGGCGAAGTCGAATACCTTGCGGGCACTCTTCTCATCCTGGCCCAAGTCCACCACACCAAAGTTGACCAGGGTCAGACCAGCCTCTTTCAGCTTGGCCTTGACCTTCTCGCGCACCTCCGGCGAGGCGTCCGGCGTAAACCGAGACTTGTCCTCCTTGCTGAGGACCTGGCCCGGGTAGGCCTCGATGTATTTCAACCCCAGCTCCTTGGCCTTGTCCACCGCCTCAAAGAAGGTGAAGCGATTGAACGAGTAGGCCTGGACCGCCAGTTTCCACTGCGGCCCTTTCTCCGCCTTGGCCGCCGCATCCTTCTTCTCCACCGGGTCGGCCGCTGACAAATTGCCGGCCAAAGCCAGGCAGACAATCGTTCCAATCAGTGTTCTCAACATGCGCGTCATACCTCCAGACTGAAGATCTTGCTGTGCCCCGCCGGGGGCATTTCTCAAACACCATCATGCTCCCTCCCGCCCTACAGTCAAGCAGCCCGGGATGTCCGAATGATTCCTTTCATCTGCCACTTTGCCCCCCGGCCGGGTCTACAATCTGCACGGTAGCGAAGCTGTCTGGCCACGGCCAGGAGGATGCCGTCCGCGTACGGCCCGTCCGAAAGGGCGCGTGAAGTGAATTTCATCAGCAGGACCCGGCTTCGGAAAGCATGGTATTCCGCCGTATGCGGCCGTCTGGCCCTGGCCCTGCTGGCAGCGGGCGTGGGGGCGGGCTGCCAGCAGCAGGCCCCCACCATTCCCCCGCCTCCGCCGCCCGCCGTCTCCGTGGCCAGGCCCGTGGAACGCGAAGTCATCGATTATGACGTCTACACGGGCCGGCTGGCCTCGCCGGAATCCGTGGATGTGCATGCCCGGGTGAGCGGGTTCATCGAGCAGGCGCCCTTCACGGAGGGCACGATCGTTAAACAGGGCGACCTGCTCTTTGTGATCGACGTGCGGCCCTTCCAGGCGGAACTGAACCGGGCCGAGGCCGAACTGGCCCGTGCCCGGGCCCAGCAGCGCTTCGCCATCGATGATCTGCGGCGGCTTGAACGGCTCTTGGGCGAACAGGCCGCCGCTGAGTTGGAAATTCTTCAGGCCCGCCGGGATACCGAGCAGGCTAACGCCGCGGTGGCCGCCGCCGAGGCCGCAGTCGAAGCCGCCCGCCTTAACGTCGAATGGTGCCGGGTCACCGCTCCCATCACCGGCCGTGTCGGCCGGAAGCTCGTCACCCCCGGAAATCTCATCACCGGCGGGCAGAGCCAAGCCACGCTGCTCACCACCATCGAGTCCGTGGACCCCATGTATTGTTACGTGGATGTGGACGAGCGCAGCGTCCGGAAGTATCAGGAGATTGTCCGTTCCGGGGCCCGCCCCAGCGCCCGGGAAGTCCCGCTTCCCGTCCAGCTTGCCCTGGTGGACGAAGACGATTTTCACCACCAGGGTTATATCAATTTCATCGACAACAAGCTCGATCCCGGCACGGGCACCATCCAGGTTCGCGGCGAATTTCCCAACCCCACCGGCGTGCTGTTGCCCGGTTTTTTCGCCCGGCTGCGCATCCCCGGCCGGGGCCCCTACAAAGCCACCCTGGTCCCGGAAGAGGCCATCGGAACCAACCTGGCCCAACAGTACGTGCTGGTGGTCGATGCCCAGCAGGTGGTGAGGCTCCGGCCGGTCAAAACCGGGGAGACTTTTTACGGTCTTCGCTCCGTCGAAGGCGTCAGCCCGGATGATCGGATCATCGTGAAAGGACTGGTTCAGGCCCGGCCGGGGTCGAAAGTCCGTCCGGAGGAGGTATCTATCGCGGTCGCTCAGGCGCTGACCCAGCCGGCAGACGCCATCGCCCACCATCAGTGGCACGTCGCGCGCGCGACAACTCGGCCGGCGGGTTCGTCCGGGGACATGCAGACAGGCCGGGGCTCCGGTCTTTCCGGCAACGGGCCTGTTCATGCCGGCGGCGATGGCGGAACTGGGGCTGGTGACGGCGAAGCGAAGACGGGGACTGCAAGCCGATGAAATTTGCCCACTTCTTCATCGATCACCCGGTGTTCGCTTCGGTCATTTCGATCGTCATTGTGATTGTTGGCGCGCTGGCCGCCATTTCGCTGCCCATCTCACAGTATCCTGAAATCACTCCCCCGACGGTCATCGTATCGGCCACCTATCCGGGCGCCGACGCGCGCACGGTGGCCGAGACGGTGGCCACGCCCATCGAGTTGCAGGTCAACGGCGTGGAGAACATGCTGTACATGTCCAGCGTCTCGAGCAATGACGGCAGCATGAGGCTGACGGTTACCTTCGCCGTGGGCACCAATCTCAGCATGGCCCAGGTCGAGGTACAGAACCGCGTGGCCCTGGCCGAACCGGTGCTGCCCGAAGAGGTGCGTCGGTTGGGCGTGGTTGTGCGGCGGGCCTCGCCCGATATCACCATCGTCGTGCAGCTCTACTCGCCGGACAACCGTTACGACACGCTGTTCCTGAGCAACTACGCCACACTGCGCGTCCGCGATCAACTGGCCCGCCTTCCGGGCGTGGGCGACACCATCGTTTTCGGGGCCCGCGAATACTCGATGCGCGTATGGCTCAACCCGCAGGAACTGGCCAGCCGGAACCTCACCGCCGGCGACGTGGTAGCCGCCATTCGCGAGCAGAACATGACCGTCGCGGCGGGCATGGTCGGCGCGCCGCCCTATGCCAAGTCCGCGGCGGAGACTCAGCTTCCCGCGCTTCAGCTCTCCATTGACGTCAGAGGCCGGCTGGTGGACCCCGAGGAATTCGGCAACATCGTCGTCCGCACCGGACCGGACGGGCGAATGGTCCACATCCACGACGTCGGGCGCGTGGAGCTGGGCGCCGCCGATTACCTCACGACCACCTACCTGAACGGAAAGCCGGCCGTCGGCATCGGTATTTTCCAGCTTCCCGGCACGAACGCCATCACGACGGCCAGAGCCGTGCGCGAGGCCATGGAACGCCTTGCGAAAGATTTTCCCCCCGGCCTGGCCTACGCCGCCCCCTACGACACGGCCCGCTTCGTTCGTGAAAGCCTTCAGGACGTGGTCAAGACGCTCCTCGAAGCTACCGCACTGGTGGTGATCGTGGTCATCGTCTTTCTCCAGGGCTGGCGGGCGTCCATCATTCCGCTGCTGGCCGTGCCGGTGTCGCTCATCGGCACCTGTGCGGTGCTGTGGGTGATGGGCTTCTCGCTCAATACCCTTTCGCTGTTCGGCATGGTGCTGGCCATCGGCATCGTCGTCGATGACGCCATCGTAGTGGTGGAGAACGTCGAGCGATGGATCGAGCAGGGCCTTCCGCCGCGCCAGGCGGCCTACCGGGCGATGGAGGAGGTCACCGGCGCTGTCATCGCCATCGCGATGGGCCTGTCCGCGGTGTTTATCCCCGTGGCGTTCATCAGCGGCATCACCGGCCAGTTCTACCGGCAATTCGCCTTGACCATCGCTTTCGCGACGCTGATCTCCGCCCTGAATTCGCTGACGCTCAGTCCAGCCATCGCCGCCCTGATCCTCCGGCCGCGCGAACCCCATCACCAGGACTGGTTGACCCGGGCCATCAGCTTCGTTTTGGGCTGGTTTTTCCACCTGTTCAATCGCGTTTTCGACCTGGGCGCCCGGGCTTACGTGGCCGTCCTGCGCCGCGTGGTCCGACTGGCGGTGGTCATGCTGATCATCTACGTGGGGTTGCTCTTCCTGACCTATCACGGTTTTCGCGCCGTGCCCACCGGCTTCATCCCCCCTCAGGATACCGGCTACCTGCTGGTCAACCTGCAACTGCCCGAAGCCGCCGCCCTGTGGCGCACCGATGAGACCATCCGCAAGATGGCCGAGATCGCCAACGCCGACCCGGGCGTGCGCGACACCTTTGCCGTGGCCGGCACCTCCTTCGTGACCAGCACCAATCAGTCCAGCGCCGGCGCCATGTTCATTATCCTCAAACCATTCGAGGAGCGCGTGGGCAGACCCGAGTTGTCCCAGGTGGAAATCATCAAGCGCATCCGCCGGCAATACGCCCAGATCCAGGAGGGAGCGGGCATCATTCTGCCGCCCCCGCCGGTGCGCGGTATGGGCAATGCCGGAGGGTTTACCCTCTACATCCAGGATCGAACCGGCACCGCCAGCCCCGCCGAACTGCAGGTCGCCACCCAACGCGTGCTCGCCGCCGCCTACCAACACCCGGACAAGGTGCAGGCCCTGCTGAGTACCTATCGCGCCGACACTCCCCGCCTGCGCGTCGAGATCGATCGTGCCAAGGTCAAGCAGCAGAACCTGCAGATGGCCGACGTGTTCAACACCATGCAGATCTTCCTGGGCAGCCTGTACGTCAACGACTTCAACTTTCTGGGCCGAACCTTCCGCGTGACCGCCCAGGCGGAGGCCGCGCTTCGCGAGCGGCCCGACGAAATCGGGCAGCTCAAGGTTCGCAATCGCGACGGTAAGATGGTGCCGCTGGGCTCGGTCCTTTCGGTGCAGCAGACGGCCGGCCCCAACCGCATAGTTCGCTACAATTTGTGGCCCGCGGCGGATATCAATGGCACCGCCGTTCCCGGCGTCAGCACCGGGCAGGCCATCGCACTGATGGAGAAACTGGCCACCGAGAACCTGCCGCGGAACTTTGGTTTTGAATGGACGGGCCTGGCCTACCAGGAAAAGATGGCCGGCCACACCGCCATCTATATCTTCCCGCTGTGCGTTCTGTTCGTGTGGCTGACTCATTCGGCCGAGTATGAGAGTTTCGCCCTGTCCACGGCGATCATTCTCATCGTGCCCATGTGCCTGCTGTTTGGCATCGGCGGCGTGTGGCTGCGCGGAATGGACAACAACATCTTCACGCAGATCGGGTTCGTGGTGCTCGCCGGACTCTCGGCCAAGAATGCAGTGCTCATCGTCGAGTTCGCCAAGCAGCAGGAGGAGCACGGCCTCAAGCCGTTCGATGCGGCGATCGAGGCGGCCCGGCTGCGTCTGCGGCCTATTCTGATGACCAGCTTCGCGTTTATCCTCGGCGTGCTGCCGTTGGTCTGGGCCACGGGGGCCGGATCGGAGATGCGCCAGGCGTTAGGTACGGCCGTCTTCTTCGGCATGCTGGGCGTAACCAACTTCGGCATCTTTCTGACGCCGGTCTTTTATGTGACCATCCGCTGGATCACCACGAAGCTTCGCCGCCGGCGGCCGGCGTCCGATGAGGGACAGCCCCCACCGGAGGCGGTGCCGATGCACGTCACGCCGGGTGACAACCCGGATGCAACCAGCTCCAACCTCTGATACGAATCCCCAATGAATCTTGTACTTTGGGTGGCTTACCTCTTCGGGTGGCCCACCTCTTCAGAGGTGGGTTCACGATTTGGACAACCGATGCGGGTGCCAATGGCATCAACCGCAAGTGAACCACGGGTTCCGCTTCGCTCCACCCGTGGCTACTTTCTCGCCGCCCCTGCGGGGCGTGTGTCCGCCTGAAGGTGGCGATCTGTGGTGCGCTCAATACCCTTTTCTTATTCGGTCCGATTCAGCCGCCTTCAGCCAGGCTTGTGCACCATTACCGGTTTAGTTTCTCAAGAGTCATGAGTCCCCTTCTGCCAGGCTTGCCCTGCGCGTACAATGGGCTCCGGCAGTCGCGGAGATCGACCCATTGTCTTTTCACGGATGCCTTATGACTTCGCCAAACCGGTTCACCATCGCGCCTCTGACCCCTTGCTTGTCTTCCGTCCATCCACCCGTTCGACATAAACGGCCGTCGGTGCTTATCCTGCTGGCCGTATCCTTGGTCTGGCTTTCACCGCCGGTCCAAGCCGCTCCACCCAGGCCGGCCATCCACGTTCTGGATCTGACCAACACCTCCGCCTTGCCGCCGGAGGTACGTTACGATCTGCGCCACGCCGCCGTCTGTATCCAGGGTCTGGCCAACCGCCAAGCCCCGCGCGTGTTCCTCAAGTTCCACCGTTGGGACGGGGTGTGGCTCGACCGTCTCCGCGAGCCGGGCGGCCTGTGTGAAGGCTGGCCGGTGCGAAATATTCGCGACCTGGAAGACCTGCTGGCCCGCTTTCGCACCCACGTCAAGGGCGTCGTCCTCTACGACCCCAATCCGGCCACCGGGGTCATCTCAACCTCACTGGCCGCCACGACCGCCGCGGGCGTGGAGGGAGCCATCGCCCTGCGCAAAGACCCCGCCCCTAATTCGCTCTACAACCAGCTGGTCAATGATCCGGACGGCCCCAGATTGCCCGTCCTGATCGACCTGACCGGCAAGTTCACCGGCCGGGGCACCATCTGGGACACCGACATTCCCTCCACCGGCAGCGCCCGCTGTGACGCCTATGTCTGGGCCCGGCACAAGTATCTCGACGCCGGCAAGTGCGATCCCACCACGCTCTCCTATTCGCTCGATTTGTGGGGCCTCAAGGTCAAGGCCAATCTCGACGCCCAGCTCTCCAATCTTGACTACGCCGTCAGCCGGAAGGGTTTCTGCTTTGAATTGACGCCCTGGGGCGATGAAGCCCCCAACGACGATCCCCAACAGCCGGTGGGAACCGACCGCAAAACGTTCATGAGCATTCTCGACTCGTGTAACCGGCAGACCGGCCACCGTCAGATGATCAAGTTCGTGGGTTTCGTCAACTGGCCGTTCAAATACACGAAACGCACCGGCGGCAAGCACGAGGATGTGGCCACCGAGTGGGAGACGGCGCGCTTCCTGACCGCCTACAACTGCTATAAGGAGGCCGACGCGGCCGGCCCCTCCTACATTTCCAACAGCTCCTTCTACCATGGCCTGCTGCCGGCCATAAGTGGGCGCCGCTACACCCAGAACCCCCCGCCGACCCGCGAGGATCTGATCGCCCGCGGCCTGATCGGCACGGACGGCAAGATCCCGCCGGGCAACTACGTGTGCATCGCCCTCGGCGACTACGACCAGGCCTCCTGGACCCTCTATTTGCTGGGAAATGAACGCTGGAACGATCCTGCCCGGGGCCAGGCCATCTGCAACTGGGGTATCGATCCGAACGCGGTGGACCGGGCCGGCGTGGCCATGGATTACTTCTACCGCCACAAGTCCGCCAAAGACTTCTTCTTCGCCTGGGATTCCGGGGCCGGCTACGTCAATCCCACGCAGCTTCATGGCCGGCGCGATCCTTCCGGCTACCCCAGCGGCGTGCGCATCTGGCAGGAACATTGCCGTCACTACTATCGCATGTTTGATTATTCCATCTCCGGCTGGTTGCTCAACGGCAGCGCCGGCCAACTCGGCGTTGAAGATTGCCGCATCTACGCTCCCTTCAGCGGGGACGGAATCGGCACGCAGGACGCCAGGAAACCGGGGCCCCTGCTGGTGGACAACGTCCCCATCCACGAACGCTTTCATTCCGATGCCTTTCCCTCGCCACTCATCGACCATCCGACCGGCGTGCATTTCGCCTGGTATCGCACCATCCTCATCTCACCCAAAGACCTGAAAGCATTCGAGGAACGCCACGCAAAAACGCCTCATAATCACCGCATTCTGGACATCTTCACTTACTACTACCTGATGCGGCATCATCTGGGCGGCAGGAATGAGTATCGCGCCACCTGGCTCGGCGATACCATCCCGCGACTGATGACCGCCGGCCGGCAATACACGGTGACGGTGACGGTCCGCAACGATGGCTGGGATACCTGGACGGACACGGCCGGCTATCGCCTCGGAACGGCCCTGGTCGCCGCCGGAGCCGCCATCGCACATGCCGACTATGACGCCCGGGGCCGGTGTCGAATGCCACAGAGTGTGACGGTTGCGCCCGGGGGCACGGTCACCTTCTCCTTCACCGTGACGGCGCCGAAAGAGACCGGTTCTTACGAGCTCTATTACGATATGGTCCGCGAGGGCGTCACCTGGTTCCGCGAGCAAAACAATATTGAATGGAAGATGCCCATCCTGGTAACCCCGGATGAAACCCGGGTGGACACCGACGGCGACGGCATGGCCGATCTCGACGAGATAGCTGCGGGCCGGTTGTGGTGGCACCCGGATGCCTGAAGCCGTTGATCGGGTATGGCAATTCTTTGTGGTGGGGTGACACAGGGCCCAGAGAGCGTGCATCTTGTACGCCTTTGAGGCGGGCAGGATGCCCGCCCCCCCTGATGCGCCCGGTCGCCTCACCATGACACTACAACGCAAGGTC
>JAAXZI010000141.1 GCA_012719955.1 Phycisphaerae bacterium
CTTCCAGCCCCACCGCCCCCACGCTTATACCGATAATTCCCGCAGCGGGCAGGAAACCGCGCCAGAACTTGCGCACATCCACCTTGTATGCCATCCAGGTGGCCAGGAACACCGGCAAAGCCAGCTTCATCATCTCGGAAGGCTGGAAGTTGACCGGTCCCAGCTTCACCCAGCGGGTAGCGCCCTTGGCCTCGTGCCCCACCCCCGGGACCAGGACCAGCAGCGTCGCGATCAGCGCGGCCACCAGCAGCAGCAACGCCGGCAGGCCTTTGCCGCGCATCCACAGCCGGTAGGGAATCCGCGACATGATCAGCATGGTAACCAGACCGCCGACCACGTAGATCAGTTGCCGGATGGCCTGCGATTTCCACCAATCGTCGAGCGTCACGGGCCGCTCGGAACCGGCCGTGGCCGAGTAGGTCATCACCGCCCCGATGCCCAGCAGTCCGGTGGCGATCGACAGGATGGCCGTCGACGCAAAGCTGCCCGCCGAGGCCTCGCCGGCCCCGCTCCGCGGCTCGCCCGCCTGCCACATTTCCATTGGCCCTGTCGCCTGGCTCACGATTCACTCCTTGATAGCTGGGGGACGGATCATGGCGCGGGACCGAAGGGGGCTCCGCCCCACAACCAGCAACTCCCAACCCACTATCGCAATCTCACCGTCACCAGCGCAATACCGGCAAAAATCACCGCCATCAGCCAGAAGCGCGTTACCGTCTGCGTCTCCGTCCAGCCGCCCAGGTGGAAATGGTGGTGGATGGGAGCGATGCGGAAGATCCGTTTGCCGCCACTCAGCTTGAAGTAGCCCACCTGCAACATCACCGACACCGCCTCGATCACAAACACCCCGCCCACGATAAAGAGCATCAACTCCTGGCGGGTCACGATGGCCACGTAACCGATCAGCCCGCCCAGCGGCAGCGAGCCGGTGTCGCCCATGAACACCTGGGCCGGATAGCAGTTGTACCACAGGAAACCCAGACACGCCCCCATGACCGCTCCGCACACCACGGCCAACTCCGCCGTGTCCGGGATGTGCGGCAACAGCAGCCGAGCCGCCCATTCCGCGTTGCCGACCATGAACGACAGGATCATAAACGCGAAGCTGCATAACACCATGCAGCCGGAGGCCAGCCCGTCCATGCCGTCGGTCAGGTTCACTGCATTCGAGGTGCCGGTGGTCACCAGGACCGTCATGATCCAGAACAGCGGCAGACTCAGTACGATGCCGGGCTTGTAGAACGGTACGGTCAGGATTTTGAAGGTCTGGATCTCTGCGCCCAGGTAACGGGCGTAACTGGCCGCATTCTGCTCGCCGTAGCGGTAAACGAAAATCCCCAGCAGCACGCCCAGGCCAATCTGAAAGAGCAGCTTCTCGTAAGATTTCAGCCCGTCGCGGCTCCCGCTGCGGCTCTTGGCCGTCAACTTCAGCCAGTCGTCGATGCCCCCCACCACCGTCAACCACACGGTGCAGACCAGGGCCATGGTGATGTAGTAGTTCCCCAGGTCGGCCAGCATCAGGATGGAGAACAGAACAGCCGCGATGATCAGCACGCCGCCCATCGTCGGCGTATTCTTCTTGTCTTTGGTCAACTCATTGAGGGCCTTGTGGTCGAACTCCGCAATGTCGCCGATCTTGCGGCGCATCAGCCAGCGGATCACGCGCGGTCCCAGCAGCCAGACAAACAAGAAGGACAGAAAAATCGCGCACGTGCCCCGAACCAGCGCGTCCCGGTAGGCCCATTGTTCGGTCTCCGGCCGGTTGAACAAGTAATCAATCAGGTGGTATAGCACGCTCGACTACGAACCTTTCTCACAAATCATGCGATCCCGGAGGGATCCCCTGCATAGGGCGTCCCACTCTATCAAGAGGGTCAGGGCGACCGGAGCGAAAGCCAGAACACCATGTACACCCGCCGGTTCTCACACGGGCCAACACCAACGTCACTTGACAACACTCCTCATCGCCCTGCGACCTCCCGCCGGCTTCTTCCGCACCGGCCCCGACCGCTCGCGAATCGCCTCCACCAGCGCCT
Source organism: Phycisphaerae bacterium (assembly GCA_012719955.1). Taxonomy (GTDB): domain Bacteria; phylum Planctomycetota; class Phycisphaerae; order UBA1845; family PWPN01; genus JAAXZI01. The sequence goes on from JAAXZI010000141.1 coordinate 2,037, forward strand.
CCAGGCCCAGGGCCCGCGAGCCTTTCACCAGGATGGTGTCCTCCGGCTTGAGCAGCCCCGCCACCCGCCTCTTGGCGGACGAGGTGGAGGCGTACGCATGGGTAACAATCCGCCCGCCGCTGACCGCCCGGACCGTCTGGGCCACCAGCTTCGCGTTTTCCCCTACCGTAATCACCAGGTCCACGCCGCTTCCGCCGATGCGTTCAGCTGTGCGGCGATGCAGTTCCTCCGAGGCCGCCCCCAACTCAAGCATGTCACCCACAATGAGCACCCGCCGACCGGCGGCCGGCGTGTCCATCAGCGTATCCACCGCCGCCGCCATGGAGGCCGGATTGGCGTTGTACGCGTCGTTGATGACCGTCCACCGCCCCACACGCTCCACCTGCAACCGCATGGCCGGCAACTCAAAGGTCGCCAGCCGGGCGGCGATCTCCTCGTGATCCATGCCGAACCAGCGGGCCACCCCGATCGCAGCCAGGGCGTTGAACACGTTATGCCGGCCCGGCACGTTCAGCCGATACTCGAACCGGTCATTCAGCTTGAAGACGAACCCGCAGCGCCCCTCCGTGCCTGCGTCCCTCTGCCCCTCCGGCCCCTCTCCCTCTGAACCCTGAGCCCCGAACCCTGAACCCTCACTCCGGACCGCCTCCAGGCTGGTCAGCCGCAAATCCGCGTCCGCCCACTGCCCGAAGGTCACGCGCTTCAGCTTCCGGTAGTCCCGATCCCGCTCCACGTTCCAGCGCAACAACTCCGAGTCAAAATTGACCACCGCCGCCCCGCCCGGCCGGAGATAGCGCAGCAGCGAAAGCTTTTCGTCGGCGATCTTGTCCAGGCTGCCCAGCCGTTCCAGGTGGCATTCCACCACCGTCGTGATCACGGCCACTTCCGGCTCCACCAGCCTGGCCAGGGCGGCGATCTCGCCGGGCGCGTTCATGCCCACTTCGCACACCACGAACGAGTGCGACGGATCCACCGACAGCAGCGTAAGCGGCACGCCGATGTTGTTGTTGAAGCTCTTGGGCGACGCCGTCCCCTTCCACCGCCCGGCCAACAGGTGAGCAATCATCTGCTTCGTGGTCGTCTTGCCCACGCTGCCCGTAACCGCCACCACCGTGGCCGTGCCGGCAATCACCGACCGGCGATAATAGAGGGCCAGCCGCCCCATGGCCTCCACCGGATCGTTCACCCGAATGAGCAGCCCACCCGCACTGGCCGCGGCTTCCGCTCCGGCCGGCAGAACGCGCTCAAAATCATTCCGCACGACCGCGGCGATGGCCCCGGCCGCCAGCGCGTCGTTCACGAAATCGTGACCATCAAACCGCTCGCCGCGAATGGCCACAAACAAATCGCCGGGGCCCACCTGACGCGAATCCGTCACCACCCGGCTCACGCTCGACACCGGCGCCATCCGATCCGGCAGGCCCTCCAGCGCCGCAATCACTTCATCCAACATCAACGGCTTCATGAGTTCTCAGCTCTCAGCTTTCAGTGCTTCAGTCGTGACGACGCCCGTCACTTCCTCTCCATCGCTTCCGCCGCCACCTGCGCATCGTCGAACGGCAGTCTCTCCGTCCCGATGATCTGGTAATTCTCGTGGCCCTTGCCCGCCAACAGCACGACGTCGCCCTCCCCGGCCTCGGCCACCGCCATGGCGATGGCTTTGCGCCGGTTGGGTTCCACCTTCACCCGGTCCATCTGCCCAGGCTCGAAGCCGGTCAGAATCTGATCGATGATGCGTTGCGGATCTTCAGTCCGCGGATTATCGCTGGTTACTACGATCCGGTCCGCCCACTGGGCCGCCACACGGGCCATGCGGGGCCGCTTGGTGGGGTCGCGATCTCCCCCGCAGCCAAACATCACGATCAGTCGTCCGCGCGTCAATGGTCGTAACGCCGACAGCACGTTGGCCAGGGCATCATCCGTATGGGCATAATCGACCAGCACGCTGAATCCGCGATTCCGGCCGTTCGTCGAGGCCACCCGCTGAAGCCGCCCCGGGACGCAGCCGCAACTGGTCAGGCCGGCCGCCACCGCCGCCAGCGGCACGCCCACGGCAATCGCCGCCCCTGCCGCCGCCAGCGAATTCTGCACATTATGCCGCCCCACCAGCGGCGAGACGATTTCCACCGACTCCACGCCTGGGGCCCCATGGGCCGAGGACCGCCGCACGATCAGCTCAAACCGCGTTCCGTGGGTCGTAAACTCGTGGACCCGGGCGGCCACGTCCAGGCTCTCCGCGGGCAACTTCTCGCTGACGATCCCGTAGCGCACCACCCGCGCCCGGCAATCCGCAACCATCTGCTCACACGCCGGGTCTTCCGCATTCACTACCGCCGTCGCCGCCGGTGCCAGCCCGTCGAAGAGCCGTTTCTTCGCCTGAAGATAAGAGCCCATGTCGTGGTGGTAATCGAGATGATCGCCGGTGAGATTGCTGAATACGCCCACGGCGAATTGGATGCCCGCACATCGCCCCTGGTCCAGGGCCATGCTGGACACCTCCATCACCGCATGGGTCGCCCCCGCCGCCGCCGCTTCAGCGAGATAAGCCATCAACTCCTCGGCCGGCGGAGTCGTGTACGCCGCCTCGACCACCCGCGAGAGCAGGTCGTATTCGATCGTGCCGAACAGCGCCGTCGGCAGCCCCGCCTCACGCATGATGGCCCGCATCAGGAAGCAGAACGTGCTCTTGCCGTTCGTGCCGGTGATGCCCAGCACCTTCAGCCGCCCATCCCGCTGAAGATCGTTCAGCCCATACAGCACGGAGGCCAGTCTTCCGGCCACGCCCCGCGAGGATGCCACTTCCAGCCGGGCAATCGAATCCGGCAGCGTCACCGGGCGCTCCAGGATCACCGCGGACGCCCCGGCCGCTATCGCCTTTTCCACGTAGGCATGGCCGTCGGTCGTCGAACCGGCCCGGGCCACGAAACAGGATCCCGGCCGGACATGACGCGAGTCTTCCACCACGCTGCTGATCACCGGGTCGACCCCGTCCCAATGGGTGGCCAAACCCGCATCCAACAACAACTGACTGAACCGCAGACCTCGAGGGGGACTCATGGATATGACCTTGGCGGACTCCGCCGCCCGTGAAACACCACTATAAAGCGGCCTGTGCCTCTAATCCCTTAAATCCGTCGCCAGGCTCGTCGAATCGGTCGTTGGCTTAACCCGGTCGTGCGGCACATTGAGATACGCCAGCACCTGCTGCAAGATCGCCTTGACCGCCGGGGCCGCCACCGTCCCGCCGTAATACCCGATCCGGCGATCCGGCTTGCGCACCATGACCAGCACCACCACCTCCGGGTCGCTGGCCGGGGCCGCCGCCAAAAAAGAACCCAGGTACGCGTTCGGCTCGTATAGCCCTTTCTTCAGCCCCAGCCTGCGCCGGTCTTCGGGCGAATAGGGCATCTGCGCGGTCCCGGTCTTGCCAAGCACCTGCCAGTGCTCAAGCGCCGACGGCTTGCCGGTACCCTCATTGACGGTCTTAACCAGGATTTGCTTGACCGTCTCCGCGGTCGCCGGATCGACCACCTGCGGAAACTCGTCCTTGGGCCGACGGTCTTCAACCACCCGACCGGAGTGATCCACCACCCCGGCCACCACATAAGGCTTGGGTAACCGCCCGCCGTTGACCAACGCGCAAAACGCCGTCGCGAGCTGGATGGGCGTCATCGCCATCTCGTGCCCCATGGGCACGGAAGTCGTCGTATACGGCGTCTGCCACCGCTCCACCGGCCACAACAGTCCGTTGTCCTCGCCCGGCAAGTCGATGCCCGTGCGCCGGCCAAACCCCAGGGCCCGCAACGTATCGTGCATCAGTTGATTGCCCATCCGCATGCCCAGGATGGCCATACCGATGTTGCTGGACTTGGTGATCACCTGCTCGACCGTCAAGTTGCCATAGGGATGATGATCGTGCAGTAGACGCTTGCCAATGACGTACAGGCCGTTATGGCAGAACAGCACTTCGTCCGGGCGGGTCAAGCCGGCCTGCAAGGCCCCGACAAGGACAAACGGCTTGAAGATGCTCCCCGGCTCCACCGGGTCGGTCAACAACCGGTTTCGGCGTACCTCCGCGGGCACCTTGCCGGGCGCGGCCGGGTCGTACGTGGGCGAGATGCCCAGGGCCAGCACCTCGCCCGTCTTGGGGCTCATCACGATACCCAACGCGCACTGGGGCTTGAACTTCTCCACGGTCTTGGCCAGCTCGCGCTCCAGGATTTCCTGGATGGCGGCATCGATGGTCAAAACCACGTCCAAGCCGTCTTTGGGGGCTACGTAACCGTCGGGGTCCTGGGATACCACGTTCTTGCGACGCGAATCCCAGTACACGATCCGCTGACCGGGCTTGTACCGGAGAAACTTTTCGCAGGCCAGCTCGATCCCTTCCAGCCCCGTGCCTTCCGCCCCGACGTACCCGATCACGTGGGCGGCAAGCGTCCCCATAGCGTACACGCGGGCCGGCTCATTGGTCACGCCAATGCCGGGCAGGCTCTCCTTCTGAAGGGCCTTGACCGTTTCGTCGTCAACTCCGCGGCGCAACACCACGTAGCGCGACGACCTGGCCTTCTCCAACTTCTCCAGAATCTCGCGGGCCGGAACGCCAAGCACGTCGGCGACCTGGGTGGCCGTCTCCGCCCGATCCTTGATCAGCGCGGGATCGGCAAACACGAGGGATTGATCGTGGCTTCCCGCCAGCACCCGCAGGCGGCGATCCAGAAGGCGACCACGCCGACCCGGCAACGGAATCTTGCTCGTCTGCCGTTCCAGGGACCACTTGAGCAGTTCCGGACGCATCTGCGTCTGGATGTAGGTGAGCCGACCAACCAGCGCCAACAGACAGCAACACAGCGCACCGATGGCCACCTGCCCAAACCACATGCGCTGGCCTGTCGCTTTCATCCGCCACACTCCCGGCTTCAATGACGAATGACGAGTGTCGAGGCGCCGGTTCCTCTCCATTCGTCATTCCCGCTTCGGAATTCGTCATCCATTCTTCATGCGCGCTTCGCCATTTCCACATTCATCGCCTGGCCGGCTTTACCGCCGCCGGCGGTTTAGGCGCCACCTCCAAGCCCAATCGGCTCGCCTGTTCCCGGATCGCCTGTGGCGAGCGCAGCCGGGCGATCTCCACTTCCTGCGTCCAGATCTCCCGCTTCAGATCGGTGTGCTCGAATTGCAGCTTCTGAATGCGCTGCGTGGCCCGCGACTGGTCCACCCGGATTGCCACCACGGCAATCCCGACCAGCGCCAGCGCCACCAGCACCCCGACCATTCGCGAAGTCGTCATGCCGAAGCCTGTTTCGTGGAGTCGTCAGCTGACATCGATTCGTTGGAGGGAATACGGATCTTCGTCCCCGGTCTCATCTTGAGCGGATCAATGTCCTTGTTCAGTTGCTTGATTTCGACCCAGCGGTTCTTTGAACCCAGCTCCCGCTGCGCGATTGAGCTGAACGTGTCATTGGGCCGAACTTCGTAAAACCGGTGGCCGGACTTGCTCGAACGCTTCGGCTTGCTCTCCGGCTTGGCGTTCTTGCCGTCGGTCTTGGCACCCTTGTCCGTCTTGGCGTCCTTGGCGTCGTTCTTCGCGTTCGATGCTCCCTGGCCGGCCGGCCGTTCCGCACCAATGCGAATGAACTCCGCCGACCCGTCCAGCGGCAGACTGGGCCGTCCCAGCGGAGTCGCCGCGGTCTCGCTCTTCTTCGGCGCGCTGGCCTCCGGCTTGCCTTCCGGCGCCCGGCGGGCGCCCGCGGTGCCGTTGATCAGCCCCTCCACCTTCTTCAGGTCCACGTCCGACCTGCTGGCGCTGGCCGTCCGCGTCTCGAACATGCTCGGCGGCAGCGGCGGGAGCACGATCGTCTGCCCCTCGCGCAGCGAATCCCGGTTCTTGATCGTCCCCTTGTTGGACTCGACCAGGAAGGTAATCACGTCCGGAGAAGCCTTGCCATACGTCGCCCGGGCGATGTTCACCAGGGCGTCGCCCTTCTTCACCACGTATTCCTTGGCGGGGCCGGCGGCGGCCTGCGCACCACTGTCACGGCTCTCGCCACTGGCGACCGCCGTCGGCGAAGAGGTGGTATCGGGGGCCGGCGACACGCTCGGCGTGATCGACCGCACGCTCTCAACCGCCGGTTCGGGCTTGGGCGGCTCCACCACCGGCGGAACCACGCGGGCATTGATGCTCCCCTCCAGGGTCAGAGCGTCACGCGGCGCGGCCATCGCCATGCCTTCGCTCACGTCGCTCGACGCGTTGCCGGTATCCAGCGGCTCGCTGCTCATTGAGGGCGGCGCGCTCGCGATCATGTCGCTGCTGTCAAAGAACCGCGGCGAAGGCAGGTCGTTGCCCGCATCCGCAGACACGTGCCCCCCGTTGATGGGGTCGACCCACTGCGGTTCGCTGCCGGACGGATCCATGGCCAGCCCCGTCGGCGCGGCCGGGTTGCCGATCGACGTGGTCAGGGACGCTCCCCCCTGTTGATCCGCATCTATGGGGTTGCTCACGATCGGCGGAAGACTCTGCGTGGGAGAAGGACCGGTCCCGTTGTGCGAGAGCAGCACCGCAAAGACGACAATAAAGCCAAGCCCGACCAGCAGTCCGATCTTCGTTTCGCGGGTCATCCGAACCTCCGTGTCCTGCAACCGTCTCTAATCCGTCCGAGCGCAAACCGGTTCGTCGGCCGCGCTGCCCCCGGGCATCGTCAGCCGACGCTCCCATTCCACCTCATCGCAGATATGAACCTCGCCCCCACGCCAACGGGGACGACCTGTTCATGCGCATTGCCAGGATCCCAGTTTACATCGGCAATCCCGGCCAGTCATCCACAGCCCATATGGCCGCATATACCGGCATTCGCAGGCAGACGTCCTGCCGGGTTCAGGCAGGGCCGGCGTCCCGGCCATCACCCGGGCTGACCTTTTCCGCCACCCTCAGCTTCGCGCTGCGGGATCGAGGGTTGCGCTCCACCTCTTCTCGTGAAGCCGTCACGGGCTTCTTCGTGCGTATTTCATACACGCCGGCCTTCTGTCGATCAAGGAAATCCTGCTTCACCACACGATCTTCACCACTGTGGAAACTGATCACCCCGATCCGTCCGCCGACCTTCAGGCGACGGGCCGCAATTTCCAGCAGGGCCCGCAGGTTCTCCAATTCGTGATTGACCGCCATGCGCAGGGCCAGGAATGTTCGGGTGGCCGGATGGATTCGCCCCAAATACGACTGCTCGCGCAGCCCCATCGCCGACAGGATGATCCGCACCAGTTCCCCCGTCCGCTTAATGCGACCCTCCCGGCGAACCTGGCAGATCCGCTTGGCGATCCGCCGGCTGAACCGCTCCTGGCTGTTATTCCAGATCAAATCGGAGAGCTCCGTTTCGCTCAGCGAATTCACCAGGTCCGCGGCCGTTCGTTCCAGCCGGTCGTCGAGCCGCATGTCCAGCGGCCCGTCTTCGGTGAACGTCAGCCCCAGGGACGGATCGAGAAGCTGGTCGGTGCTCACGCCCAGGTCGGCCAGGATGACGTCCACGCCCGGCACCTCAAGAGCGTCCAAAACCGCGTCTAATTCGGCAAAATTGGCCCGATAGATGTCCAAGCGCGGAAATTGCGAAGCGGCCGGCCCCCTTTCTCCCGGCTGCTCCCCCTGCGTGCGGTCCTCCCCTGGAGCGGGTGAGAGGCCGCTGCTCCCCGGTTCCTGGTTCTTGAGCGATGGATCCGGAAGATGCCCCGCCAGGAGGCGGTCACGGGCGCGAGCGATGTTCCGCTCGTCCACATCCATTGCGATTAATCGGCCGGCCGGCCCGATTGCACCCAAGATCATCCTTGAGTGACCGCCATGTCCCAGCGTGGCATCCACCACGACCTCGCCCGGTCGTGGGGCAAGAAGCGATAAGACCGGCCCGCCCAGGACCGGCTCGTGTTCGATGGCGTCCCGATTCACGGCGCACCCCCTGTCTGGCCAATCGGAACTCACTTAAAAAGGGGGCAGAGCCACCACGTCCGTGCTGGGCTCATGCCCATGGCTCTCTGACCGGCCGGGATGCGGCGTCGGAAAGGCCCTCGGCAGCAGTGCTCATGCCGACAAGTCCGCGCCGTATAGATCATTGCGGGGTCAGTCGGCGGCCCGTCCGCGTCGTTGGGTCGCCAACCAACTCGAGCCAGCCTGGCACAGCTCCCAGGCCGTCCCGTCACCGTGCATCCACGGCCATCCTTGCTCTCCGATCAAAAAGCCAGTCTGCCCGGCGACGCATCCGTGCGCCGTACCCAGGCAAACACCCCGGCATCCGTGCCATGCTCGTTAGAGTTCCGTTCGCCCATCCGGCTTGCCACCGCCTCCACTCACTGCGGCACCACCCAGGCGGGCAAACACCCTTGTTTATGGTTGCTGCGGCGTTTCGCCGCCTGCGTCAACTGTTGTGTGAGTCCCTTGCCAGAACCCGTGCCAGAACTTGCCGCGCTCCGTCGCATTCTCTGGCACGATCGCATCCAGCTCCTGGCTGTGACTCTCCCAAAGCACCCTCAGGAAGTTGAGCCCCTCCTCGCGGTTCATGATCAACCACCGATTGAAGTCGGCGGCGAGTACGATCTGCCGCTTGATGCCTGCAAACTCCAGGCTCTGCTGCGGAAGAACCACCCGGCCGCTCTTGTCCACCTCCAGCATCTGCGAGGCGGCCGCGAAGAACAGGCTCCGACTACGCGCCGCTTTGTCTCCCACGGGGATCTGCTGCAGCGCCCGGGCCATGGCCTTGAACTCACTCTCCGGGAGCAACGCGAGCGTTCGCCTGTATTCGCCGGGAACGAGATAGAGCCGTGCGCCTTGACCATCGACACCCAGCGCCGCGCGAATACTTGCCGGGATGCTGATCCGGTTCTTCTCGTCAATCGTGAGCTCATGAAGGCCAATGAACATGTTGTCCATCTGATTCGCGCGCCGAACATCGTCATGGCCCGCCGTCCCACTTTCTACCACGCGGGGGCATTTTCTCCCACGAAGCCCCACCCGTCAAGACCAAAACAGGTCAAACGGAAAAAAAGTTGCTGAGCCGCGCTGCCATGCGCAGCCTCAAAGGATTCTCCTCGCGCGCGCCAACGCCCGATAACTTCCTGCGCATGCGTGACGCTCTGCCGTCAGACACTGCAACATTCGCAGGAGAAAACAATTGTGTTTCGCAGGTCAGCCGCGCGACGCGCACGAGGCGCCTTGTGGATTTGTGGAAAACTTGTGGAGAACTGTTTTCGCAGAGCCGGACGAAAGCGACATTGGACTCTTGCGCACCTCGGATTTCCGTCCATTGCCGCGCAAATTCCGGGCGATCATCCGCCTGTCTCATGGGCCCGAGCGCGAGATTCCTGGACTGGAAACGACGCGGCATGACCGTGCGCGATGGTGTGACCGCTGAGGGCACGATTTATGGGAATGGGTCTTAAGCTGTGCCGGGACGACTCCGATATTGGGCACTGCTCAAGCGCAGTGGCACAGACGGGATGGCAGCGCGCCAAAGAGCGTGTCGCACCATCACGCACAGCCAAATAGGGCAATCCCCTCAACATTGATCAGGTCTGCCGTGCTTTCGGCACTGCAACGCCTTATCATTGCTCAAGAGTCGGCTCGACGAGAATCCGGCCGTCGGTGCTACGTTGCCTGCCTCGGTTCGAAAGGTGCGGTATGAACGAGGAATCTCAGGAATTCGTTGAAAACCTGCGGCAAACCGACCGGTCTGTTCCTCTGCGCGTCACGCTGCTTTACGCCACATTCGCATTCTTGTGGATCACCATCTCCGATCTGCTGGTGGCGCACTGGAGCAGCGGGTTGCAAACGCATGTCGGCATCAATCTGTTCAAGGGGCTGCTTTTCGTCCTTTTGACCAGCATCGCGCTGTACGTCATCGTCCGGCGCTACTGCGCTGCCATCCAGTGCTCGCGAGAAATCCTCCAGGAGCGTGAGCAGACCTACCGCGCCATCTTCGAAACCGCCAACGATGGACTGATCATTTGCTCGCTGGACGGCCGGGTATTCGAGGCCAATCCCGCGTTCTGCCACATGCATGGCTACACCCTCAATGAGCTGTGCGGCATGAACATCGTCGCAATGTTCCACCCCGAACACCGGCACCTCTTCTCCGAGTTGGTCACCCAGGTCGAGCAGACCGGCGAGTACCACAGTCAAACCATGAACCGGCGCAAGGACGGCACCGCCCTGGCTGTCGAACTGCGCTCCAGCCGCCTGGTCTGTTGCGGTCAGCCGTGCATCATCAGCATCGTCCGTGACATCACCGACCGCTTGCGCGCCGAGAACGAACTTCGCGATTCGCATCGCTTCCTGCGCACCGCGCTGGATGCGCTGCTCAGCCACGTGGCCATCCTCGACGAGCAGGGCCGCATTCTGACCGTCAACGCCGCGTGGCAGCGCTTTGCGGCCGAGCACCCCTGCCCGTATCGACCGGTCCAGACCGGCGTCAACTATATCGAGGCCTGCGAAGCCGCCGCCACCCTCGACAATGAGGACGGCCGGATCATCGCCGAGGGTATTCGCGACGTCATCGCCCACCGACGAGACACGTTTGATCACGAGTACTCCTGCGGCGATACGGGCGCCCAACGCTACTTCGTCGTCCGGGTCAGCCGCTTCGACGAGCCCGGTCCGACCCGCGTGGCGATCGCACACGTGGACATCACCGATCGCAAGCGCGCCGAGCAGGCCCTCGCCCGCCAGTCCGAAGAGTTGGTCCGCTCCAATGCCGAACTCGAACGCTTCGCCTACGTCGCCTCCCACGACCTGCAGGAGCCGCTGCGCATGGTTTCCAGTTACACGCAGTTGCTCTCGCGCCGTTACACGGGCAAGCTCGACGCGGATGCCGACGAGTTCATCGCCTACGTCGTGGACGGCTGCGCCCAGATGCAAACCCTGATCAATGATCTGCTCGCCTATTCGCGCGTCGGATCACAGGGCCGCCCCCCGGCCCCCACCGAGGCCCAGGCCAGCCTCCAACGGGCCCTGACCAACCTGCAGGTCGCGATTCAGGAGAGCGGCGCCACCGTTACCAGCGATTCTCTGCCCACCGTGATGGCCGACCAGTTGCAGCTCGTTCAGCTTTTCCAGAACCTGGTGGGCAACGCCATTAAGTTCCGCCGTGAAGAGCCCCCTCGCGTCCACATCTCCGCCCGACCCGAAGGCCAGACCTGGGTCTTCTCCGTGGCCGACAACGGCATCGGCATCGAACCACAATACTTTGACCGCATCTTCGTTATCTTCCAGCGATTGCATTCGAAGTCGCAGTACCCCGGCACGGGCATCGGCCTGGCCATCTGCAAGCGAATCGTCGAACGACACGGCGGGCGCATCTGGGTCGAATCCGAGCCGGACAAAGGTTCCACCTTCTACTTTACCCTTCCGGCCGCTTCCGCTGATGCTTGATTGTTTTTCGGCGGCCGGGCGGCAATCATGCAACAGGAACCTTACCAAAGCCCGGCAGCCTGCTATATTAAGGAATAGCTTGGCCGTCCTTATACCCCGTTGAGGCTGTTGCGATGGATAATGAGCCCATGCGAGTGCTTCTGGTCGAGGATAACCCCGGCGACGTTCGATTGTTGCGCGAAACGCTGAGGGATGCCCGCGGCGGCCAGGTGAGCATCACCCATGTCGTACGACTGGAGGATGCCCTCGCTCAGCTAGCCCAGGGGGGATTTGACGTTGTGCTTCTCGACCTGTCGCTGCCGGATGCCAGCGGCCTGGAGACCGTCTCGCGCACGGTGACGGCCAGTCCCCAGGTGCCCATCGTGGTGCTCACCGGATTGAATGACGAACAGGCCGCGATGCGTGCCCTCCGCCAGGGCGCCCAGGACTACCTCGTCAAGGGCCAGGGCGACGGCGAACTGGTGATGCGGGCCATGCGCTATGCCATCCAACGAAAACAGGCCGAACTCGAGCATCAGCGCCTCGAAGCCCAACTCCAGAGCGCACAGCGTCTCGAGAGCCTCGGCATTCTCGCCGGCGGCATCGCTCACGACTTCAACAACCTGCTGACCATCATCACCTGCAACGCCCAGTTGCTGCACAGTACGGTCCAACTCGACAAGGCTCAGAAAACCGCGCTTCAGGACCTCGAAACCGCCGCCGCTCATGCCACCGAAATGACCCGCTCACTGCTGGCCTTCAGCCGCCCCAGCAAGCCTCAGGCCCGCCCGCTGGACATCAATGTGCTGATCAGCGATTTTCACCGTTTTCTCCGGCGGGTCATGCCGGCCACCATCGAGTTTCTGCTGGAAACCGATCCCCAGCCTTGTGTCATCTCGGTTGATCCCGGACAGATGCAGCAGGTGCTCATTAACCTGTGCGTCAACGCCCGGGATGCCATGCCCGCCGGCGGAACTCTGACCATCCAGACCCGCCACGTCGCGCGTCGTGACCTGCCGTCCCACCTCAAGCCTCGTACCGAGGACGATGAATTTGTGTGCATCCGCGTGATCGATACCGGCACAGGCATGGATGCCGACACCCTGCGCCTTATCTTCGATCCGTTCTTCACCACCAAGCCCAAGGATCGCGGCACCGGCCTGGGCCTGGCCATCGTCTACAAGCTGGTCGAAGTCCACAAAGGTTTGATCGACGTCGCCAGCCAGGTCGGCAAAGGAACCCAGTTCGACATCTACTTCCCCGTCGCCCAGCCACTGCCCGAGCCCCAACCCGACGCCACCGCGGCGCACGGAAAAGAGCACGTGCTTATCCTCGACGACGAAGAGATGATCGCCAGCCTCATGAAAACTCTGCTCGAGAGCCGCGGCTACCAGGTCACCGTCGCCCACCGGCCCGAGAACGCCCTGGAATTCGCCCGGACCACCGGCCAGAACCTCGACCTCGCCATCATCGACTACAACATGCCGACCATGACCGGCGACGTCTGCCTAGCCGAAATCCGCCGGGGACATCCCGACCTGCACGCCATTCTCATCACCGGTGACGCCGCCGCCATCGCCGACAAGGCCGACGCCGTCACCCAGGTGCTTGCCAAGCCGTTCTCGGCGAATACCCTGGCGGTCATGGTCCGTGAAATGCTCGATAAGCGGAAGAAGAGTAGTGAGTAAAAGTACTGAGTGCTGAGTACTGAGTGCTGAGTAAAAGCGCTGAGTACTGAGTGGGACGGCTGGTCTCACTCAGTACTCAGTACTCGTCACTCCGCACTTTCCGCGCTTAGGGCTCGACCAGCCCCTCGCGAATTGCATACCGCGCCAACTCCACGCGATCGTGGATATCCAGCTTGGCCATCAACGATGCCTTCTGCTTGTCAGCGGTCTTGTAGCTGATCCCCAGGATGGCCGCCGCCTCCTTCAGGCTCACGCCTTTGGCCAGCACGCGCAACAACTCACGCTCACGCGGACTGAGCGTCCGCAGCCGGCTTTTCGGCGGATTCTCCAGGCGGATCTCATTCCCCTGCACCACCAGCCGGCTCATGACCTCCGGCGAGAAATGTACCCGCCCCGCCTTCACGTTTCGCACCGCTTCGGCCAGGCCGGCAATCCCTTCGTCCTTCAGCACAAAGCCGTTGACTTTGACATGCAGGGCCTGCTCAAGATGCTCATCGTGCTCGTAGGCCGTACACAGAATGAACTTCGTCTCAGGCGCCCGCGACCGGATGATCTGGATCGCGTCGAAGCAACTCAGCCCCGGCATGTCGATGTCCATCAACACGATGTCCGGCCGGGTCTCCAGCACCTTCGTAATCGCCTCATCCGCGTTGGCCGCCACCCCGACCACACGAAAATCCTTCTCTCGCGACAACATGCCACTGACGCCGTCGCGAACAAGCCCGTGGTCGTCAACGACCAGAAGAGTCGTGGGACGATGAGGATCTGCGGTAAACGGTGGTACTCGGCTCATCGCGGCTCCTTGTTAACTGAATGGTCAGCATAACCAGCCAAAGCAAGCAAGAGCTTCATGCCATATGATATGTATGCATAATGCATCTGGCAAAAACTGATTCAATTTTCATTCATATGGAAGGGCAACGGCAGGAAGCTCTGCCTTCAGAGCGGGTTACCGTTAATGATGGCGCGATACAAGGCGAGCCAATGTGGTATCCAGCATGCACTATTTAGCTTCTGCCGCACCCAGCCTTGCGCGGCCCGCCCCATTCTGCGGCTGGAGGGCTCATCAGTAAGGGCCATTTTGAGCCCCCGGGCAATCGCCGCGGGATCTCCCGGCCGGACGAGACAGCCTGTCTCTCCATGACGGATGAGGTCCCGGCACCCCGGCACATCCGTACAGACCACGGGTACCCCCGCGGCCATCGCTTCCAACACCGCGTTGGGCAAACCTTCCGTACGTGAGCAAAATAGAAACAAGTCCGCCGACCTGAGCAATGAAGGAACGTCTTCCCGCCTGCCCGGCATTAAAACTTGTTCATCCAATCCATGTTCTCGGATGAGTGTTTCTACCGTGCTTCGATAAGGCCCTTCGCCGACCAGCACCAGCTTCACGGCCTGCCCTTTGCACGCCATGCTGAAACCGGCCAGCATCTCCTCGAAGCCCTTCACTGGGTCCAGCCGCCCGGTCCACAGCACCAGGGCCTCTCCCCGGCCAACCCCCAGCTCTTCGCGCACAGCCGGCGCGGCCGTCGCAATCGCGTCCACATCCACCGCCCCCCATTCGCACCTCAGCCGGCTGGCCGGAATATGGGCCCGGCGGTGAAGGTGCTCGACCACCGATGGCGAGTTCCCGATCTCGCACCGGCACAGGCGACAGGTGAGATTGTCCACCACCAGGTGCCAGCGTCGTTCCCGCTCCACAGTCTGGATTTCGCACAGAATCCGCCCGATGGGCACACCGGCCAGGGGCCCCACCACCCGGGCGGCGATATTGGCATGAAACAGCAGGGCATGCAGAATGTCCGGACGGTCCGCCCTCAACAACCGCCACAACCGCCCCAACGCCCGCACGTCCAGCGCCGACCGCGCTCCGCAGGTCTGCACCGGCACCCCGGCTTGCCGGAGCCGTACCCCCACCGGCCCCTCATCGGCCAGCGAGATCACCCGCACCTGCACCTGGTCCCGCGGCAGCCGGGTCGCCAGCCGGTACAAGTGCAGCGGCACCCCGCCCACCTTTAAGTCCGTAATCAAGTAGGTCAGCCGAATCGGCAAGGGCGAATCCAAAACCTGAATGAAAGAACAGAACGGTCCTCAGGCCTCAGCTCGGCCTTCCCACCTCCCCCTCCACAGGTCCTCAATCTACCTTCCGCCAGTCCAAAAGTCGATGCGGGTAGAATGCGGCGCTTGGGGCCAACGGCCGGCACCCCACCTCCGCCGGGCAGCCTTTCCAGGCCTGGATTGTCACTCACTTCACAAGCCCGGATTGCCACTCAGGCGCTCTCCCGCGTGACCACCTCGTACTGTTCACGTTCGCCTTGGCCGCGCAGCGGATAGTCCTTTCGCAACGGCCATGCCGGGAAGCCTTCCCACGTGAGGATCCGCCGAAGGTCCGGGTGGCCCTGGAACCGGATGCCAAACATGTCGTACACCTCGCGTTCCAGCCAGTTGGCCCCCACCCACACGCCGGTCACGCTCGGCACCTCCGGATCCGGGTCATTCACAAAGCACTTCACCCACAAACGATGCCCGTGCACCAGCGACAACAATGAGTAGATCACGCCGTAGCGATCCTCAGCCCCCGGGAAGTTGAGGTAGTCGATCGCGGTGACGTCCACAAGCTGGTCGAACAGCGTCTCCTCGTTTTCTTTCAGGAACGTCATCACCTCGACAAGTCGCTCCGGCGGCACGCGCACCCACATCTGTTCCGTCGCCGTCCCATCCGGCCGGACCAAAAGCGGCTGAGGCGAAAAGTCTAAATCCGCAAACCGCCCCCGCAACGCATCAATCACCTGTTCAACGCTCATGGAGAGTTCTCAGTTTCGAGTTCCCAGTTCCCAGTTTCCAGTTCTCAGTTCTCACTTTCCCACCTTCTCACCTTCCCACCTTCTCACTTCCCCACCCCCACCGGCTCATCCACCTTCTCCTGCCGTGACGGCACGGTCAGCGTATATGTCGGCTCCCCTACCACGCGAAACCCCTTGCCCCGCTCCGTGCTGCTCACAATGCCATCGCGCTCCACGATCCGCTGAATGGCCATCACGCCCTCAATCAGCGTTTCCGGCCGGGGCGGGCATCCCGGCACGTACACATCCACCGGCATGAACTGATCCACCCCCTGCACCACCGCGTAGGTGTCGAACACCCCGCCGGTGCTCGCGCAGGCCCCCATGCTGATCACCCACTTCGGCTCGGTCATCTGCTTGTAGATCCGCTGGAGCACCGGCATCATCTTGATCCCCACCCGGCCGGCCACAATCAGCAAATCCGCCTGCCGCGGGCTGAAGCGCATCGCCTCCGCCCCGAAACGGGCAATGTCATACCGGCTGGCCCCCACGGCCATCACCTCGATCCCGCAGCACGCCGTCGCGAACGGCAACGGCCACAAGGAGTACTTCCGGCACCAGTTCACCCCGTACTTGCGGAAGAAGTTCACCAGCGTATCCAGCCGCGTGGTAACGAAATCATCCTTGCTCATCGTGTGCGGAGCATACGTGTATTTCTCATTCGCCATCATATTGCCCTAATACGGATTTCAAATGAATCTCGTGCACTGGATGCCCCACCTCTTCAGAGGTGGGGGCGCGAAGATCCAAGCGATCAACAGCGTAGCGACCAACAGTCAAGCAGGAACCTGTCCAAGGCCGCAACGAAAACCGTATCACGCAGCACTCATGCCTCAACCCCCATCGTCAGCACTGCCTCAGTTCCACCGAAACACGCCCTTCTTCCACGCATACACGTACCCCACCAGCAGAATGGCCAGGAACACGGCCATCTCCACCAGGAGGAACGTCTTGTCAAACCCGCCCGGCAGCGCCTGGCCCGTGACCGACGTATGGTGGAACAGCGGCGCCCACGGCCACATGAACACCACTTCCACGTCGAACAGCAGGAACAGCATGGCCACGATGTAGAACTGCACCTTGAACCGTCGCCGTGCGTCCCCCACCGGCGGCATGCCCGCCTCGTACGTGTCGTCCTTCACCCGCCCGTGCCGCTTGGGCCCCAGCACATGCGTCAGGATCAGGATTCCCGCCACCAGGGCCATGACCAGCAGAATCAAGACCAGAATGGGAGCATACGACCGGGGAGCCAGTGAAACGGCCTGTGCCAGAACCACTTCCTGCATCGCGTCATTCCCTTCGCCCCGGATCCTGCTTCCATCACCGGCCCCGAGGCCCGATTTTAATGCGTCACGTCAGCCCGATTCGAAAGGAGTGTAAGTCCCGCCCCCCATAACATCAAGAAATCTTTCACGAACCCCCAACTCTCTGGGCGGCGCCGATGCCTCGCCGATTCGAGCAAAATCCCGTTCGCCTTCCACTCTGTAAAAACAAGACTTGCTTGACACTATCCAAGCCGGAAGTTAGGCTTACTCGAAATATTAAACATTCACACTCGGAGAACTCCAATGAGAGACTTGCTGCTACTGATCGGCGGGTTGGCGCTTTTGACGTGGATCGCGATGAACTCTGCCCCGCCCCAGACGCAGCCTGCGGCCGAAACGCGCCCATCCGTCCCGGCCAGCGCCCCCGCCTCTCAGCCGGGCACCACACTTTATAGGGACTCGGGCAAGGCCTTCAATGCCTATCTGCCGCCAGGTTGGCGGGTGGAACGCGAGGAACCCGAGACGGAGATGGAGAAATCCGCTTACGACTCGGTCACCAGGTTCAAAGCCCCTGTCAAGGGTGGGGCCAACGTGCAGATCATGACCGCTGCCAACATGCCCATGGAGATCCCTGATGACATCGTGCCCGATCTGGCCTCCACCTTGATTGACGGGTGGGCAAAGAACCTGCGCAGACAGGTGCCGAAAGCCCAGATTGGTAAGCTGAAGAAAGTGAAATTCCGGGGCCGCACTGCGGTGCGATGCGATTACAGTTTTGTCGTAGAGGAGAACAATGAAGCCTACAAAGGCTACTTTCTGTTCTTTTGCGGCAAACACGCCACCTACCTGACGTCCGTGCTCGCGCCCACAAAGCACCAGGAAGACTTCGCCAAGGCAGAAGCCATCCTGAATACGCTGGTTCTGGAGCCCAAAGAGGAATAGTGCCTGACAGAACCAGGTGTGGCACCGGCATCTCGGCGGTGCGAGGGAGAACGTTCCATCCGACCAAAGGGGTCTGCAAATGACAGGTACAGCTGAAAGCCACACGATTGTCCAACAACCCAGTTCGCCGTCGCCCCAGCAGCATGCCGGCTATGCGGCCTTCATTAGCTATCGCCACACACCCGAGGACCGCCGGATCGCCGAACGGCTCGCCCGCACACTGGAGGCCTATCGCACGCCAAGGGCACTGGTCCGCGCCGGCAAACCCCGCCGAATCGGACGCATTTTCCGCGACAATGACGAACTTGCCGCCGGCGGCGATTTAAACCAGGAGCTCGTCGATGCCCTGAGCCACTCTGACTACCTCATCGTGATCTGCTCGCCGCAAACGCGTGAATCGTCCTGGGTAATGCGTGAAATCGACTGCTTCGCCCAGGCGAAGGGCACCGACCGCATTCTCCCCGTGCTGGTCAGTGGCGATCCGGATCGCTCATTTCCATCCAACCTCAACCGGCAGGATGGGCACGAACCCATCGCCGCGGATCTGCGCGGCGAGTCACCTCGCGAGGTTTCTCGCCGGTTCCGCACCGAAAAGCTTCGTTTGCTCGCCCGGTTACTCGGATGCCGCTACGACGAGCTCCGCCAACGCGAGCACGAGCGCCGCATCCGCCGCCTGGCTTGGACGGTTGCCGGCCTGGCCGTGCTGGCCGCGGTCCTGGTGGCGATGGGCGTCGCGCTTTACATCCAGATGGGAAAGGCCCAGCGCAACTACGCGTTGGCAGCAAGCGCCGTGCAGACCGCACTTCACGCGGCTAATCGTCCCCAAGGGGACGTCTTCGGACGACATTTCGACCTCGAACGGATGCGCTCCACGCTTGAGACCTTGCGTCGCGAGAATCCCGGCGATGCGGATGCTACCGAGAACCTCCAACTGGTCCATGCCGCGCTGGCTGCCATTCACCAGGAGTTGGGCAAGCCGGACGCCCGGGACAAGGCCATCGAGACCATGCTGGCTCTGAAGGCGCAGCAAGCACTCGAACGGCTCCAGCCCTGGACAGAGAGCTTGGACAAACCCAAGCCATCCAGCGACCAAGTCCAATTCGACTGGAAAGAGGATCCGCAGCAGGGGACGTTTCGAATCTTACTGGAGAATTCCAGGGCTATCCCGGGGACGCCCTACCGCTTGAGCATGGCCGACGATTATGTAGTCTATGCATCCAAGTACCTGCCGCTGCTCGACCACGGCCAGGCCGAGGAGCGCGAGGAAATCCTGCGGGTCGTGCGCGAGGCACTTCAGAACTACGACGAAGCCGCAAAGACAAGTGAGCCAACCAGCGTGCATCAGACGCTTATCAAGCTGCTCAAAGGAGTGGATCGCCAGCTCAGCGCGGCCGACAACGATCACGGAGAAAGGCCATGAATCTCGGGAAGGCGTTCGAAATCCCTGTCAACGCCAAGCTGCCCCTCTTTCCAGATGCGGAGTTGCCCGCCCTCTTTCGCGCCGCTGATCGAACTTCGATGGAAGCTCAGAGAATCTACGTTCGGCTGGCGTTTCTGAATTTCGCCCTGATGGTGCTCGTGGCCGCGATTGGCCTGCTGGGGACTTGGCACAAGGCCCACCAGCCCCAGTGGTTGCCAGCCCGCCCGGAAACCGTCCGAGAAATCATCGCCATCACCAGTGCGGGCGTGTTCCTCGCGGGGATCGTACTGACTCTTCTCCTGCGGGTGCTGCATTACGCCCGAGTCTGGTATGACGGGCGAGCCTTGGCCGAATCCATCAAAACCCTGGCTTGGCGGTACATGGCCGGGGCCGAGCCCTTCGGAAAGGACTTGACCGACACTCAGGCCGACGAGAATTTTCTGAACCATCTCGCTCAACTTCGTCGGCGACACGAAAACCTCGCCCGCTACATGGAGATGACTGCCGATCTGGGACCACAGATCACTCCCCGCATGCGCGAGGTCCGAGCAAAGGATACGAACTCCCGACTCGAGTTTTACATCACCCACCGCCTCAACGATCAACGGCTCTGGTATGCCCGTAAAGCATCCGGCAGCCGGGCGGCCGCGCGACGATGGATCGGGCTCATTGTGGTATCCCAAACAGCCGGCGCCCTGTCGGCCCTGGCTCGGGCCGTGGTCACCGATTTGCCGTATGAGTTCAGTGGTCTTTTCGCCTCGCTGGCTGCCGCATTCCTCGGATGGTTGCAGCTCCGCCGGCACCAGGAGCTCTCGCAGGCCTACAACCTGGCCACTCTCGATTTGAACGAGGTAGCCGAGCATGCAACCCGCATTAAAGGCGAAAAAGAGCTGGGCGACTATGTCAACGATGCCGAGAACGCGATGTCCCGCGAACACATCGCCTGGCTGGCTCGCCAGCGAAACCAGTGGCGTCTGCCGCAGAGCCAGCCAACCGAACGAGTCGTCCTGCCGGTTCAGGTATGATCCCGCAATCCACCATTCCTGCACTGGCAAGCAGGCAAGTAAAGTCTATTGCTGGGGCGATGCCCCCCTGAACTCTTTCCCTCTGTGCTCTCTGTGCCCTCTGTAGCCTCAAGATCCTCCTCTGTAGCCTCAGCCGCCAAACGCCCAGTGCCAGCCGGAAATCGATTTCACGAATTTCACAATGAACCTGATCCGAATTAAAAGACTATAGAACAAAGGCTTACATGTTTCTGAGCCTTTTCTCGTCCGCAACTGTTCAGATTGAACCAGGCTCCAGTGCGGTCGATAATAATGACATTACGGGGAATCGAACCTGTCAGGGGCTCACTGACCTGCCTTTCGCCTGAAGGTGGCACCTTATGTGCGGAATTGTCGGTTACATTGGACATAAATGCGCTCGTCCGATCCTGATTGAGGGCCTTAAACGCCTCGAGTACCGCGGCTATGACTCTGCCGGCCTGGCCGTGCTCAACGACGGACAGGTGGCCGTCAGCCGGGCGGTCGGCCGAATCGCGAATCTCGAAGCACGGCTCAACGGCGACGGCGCCAACGCCACCATCGGTATCGCCCACACCCGCTGGGCGACCCACGGCGGGCCCAGTGAACGCAACGCCCATCCCCACATCGCCCAGAATGGCCGGATCGCCCTCGTCCACAACGGCATCATCGAGAATTATCGGACGCTCCGAACCTTCCTCGAGGGTATGAAAGTCTGCTGCCAGAGCGAAACCGACACCGAAGTTCTCGTTCAACTCATTGGCCACTTCTACAAGGGCAACATCGAACAAGCCGTGCGCGACGCCCTCCACGAGGTCCAGGGCACCTACGGCATTGCCGTCCTCTGCGCCGACGAACCTGACCGCATTGTGGTCGCCCGCAAGGGCAGCCCGCTGATCGTCGGCATCGTCGGCCCCGGCGAGTACATCGTGGCCTCCGACGCCGCCGCCATCGTCCAGCACACCGCCCAGGTGGTCTATCTCGCCGACGGCGAAATGGCCACCATCGCCCGTGACGGCTTCCGCACCACCACTCTCGAGAACGTCCCCGTCACCAAGGAAGTGCAGGCGGTCGAATTCTCCCTCGATCAGATCGAGTTGGGCGGCTATGAGCACTTCATGCTCAAGGAGATCTTCGAGCAGGGCCAGTCCCTGTCCATGACCCTCCGCGGCCGGCTCAACACCCGCGAAGGCGTCATTCACCTGGGCGGCCTGGCCAACCACACCCGCGACATCGCCCGCGCCCGCCGGCTGATCTTCACCGCCCAGGGCACCGCCTGGCACGCCGGCCTGGTCGGCGAGTACCTGTTCGAGGATATCGCCAAGATCCCCGCCGAGACCGAGTACGCCAGCGAGTTCCGCTACCGCAACCCGCTCATCGAGCCCGGCACGGTGGTCATCGCCATCAGTCAGTCCGGCGAAACCGCCGACACGCTCGCCGCCCTGCGTGAGGCCAAGGAAAAAGGCGCCCTGGCCCTGGGCGTCATCAACGCGGTGGGCAGCACCATCGCCCGTGAGTCCGACGCCGGCGTGTACCTGCATTGCGGACCGGAGATCGGCGTGGCCAGCACCAAGGCCTTCACCTCCCAGGTGGCCGTCCTGGCCATGATGGCCATTCAGCTTGGCCGGCGACGTTTCCTGTCCCAGCCGGAGGCAAAGAACCTGATTGACGCCCTGGCCCGCATCCCCGGCCAGGTCTCCGCGGTCCTGGAGCAGTCCGAGGCCATCCGCAAGGCCGTCGAAAAGTACATCCACCGCGAAAACTGGCTCTTCCTGGGCCGCGGCTACAACTACCCCATTGCCCTGGAAGGCGCCCTTAAGCTTAAGGAAATCAGCTACATCCACGCCGAGGGCATGCCCGCCGCGGAAATGAAGCACGGCCCCATCGCCCTGATCAACGAGGGCATGCCCGTGGTCTTTATCGCCACCCGCTGCAGCCAGTACGAGAAGGTGCTCAGCAACATCGAAGAGGTCCGCAGCCGCGGCGGCCGGATCATCGCCGTGGCCACCGAGGGCGACGAACACATCCGCGAGATGGCCCAGCACGTCTTCTACGTCCCCGACGTCCCCGAGCCCCTGCAACCGCTGTTGACTGTGATCCCCCTCCAGTTGCTGGCTTACCACGCCGCGGTCCTGCGCAACTGCAACGTGGACAAACCCCGCAACCTCGCCAAGAGCGTGACGGTGGAATAGGGGTTGCTTGGCAAGGCTTAATGTCTGATGACTAATGTCTAATGACTAACCACCGGGCCCGTCATCAGGCATTGGGCATTTCGTCATTCTTTAGACATTGGTCATTAGACATTGGACATTCCGACCCGGCGGCCCCACTTTCGCTTCAGTCCCGCGCCCCTCCCGGCCGATGGCAACAGGTGTGCGCGCAGTGTGTGCCGCCAGACAGCCCGGAGCTACCCCATGATCCTCATCGACGATCAGCCTTACGGGCAGTCCTGCCCATCCGACAAGACGGTCCGCGAACTGGCCCAGGAAGCTTGCGCCGAAACCCCCGGCCAAGCCCGGCGGATGGTGGTGGCTGTGTATTGCGACGGGAAGGCAATGGACGGGGCGGACCTGAACGCGGTCCTGGACGCCCCCGCGGCGAGCTTCGGGCAGTTGGAGCTCCAGACCCAGCCGGTGGCCGCCCTGGTGAGGACCACGTTGGAGCAGGCCATCGCTCTGGTCGAGAGCGCCGGCACGGTCCGCAGTTCGGCCGCCGACCTGCTGGAACGCGGCGATCACGTGGGGGCCATGGGCCAGCTCCAGAAGCTGCTGGAGATCTGGCGGCAGGTCCAGCAATCGCTGGTCTTCTCGGGCGAGGCCCTGGGAATCGACCTCGACTCGCTGGAGGTCGAGGGCACCCGCTTCGCCGACCTGCTGACCATCATGAAGGCCAACCTCGCCGACCTGCGCGAAGCCATGCGCAACCAAGACCCCGTCCTCATCAGCGACCTGCTCCGCTATGACCTGGAGGACGTGTTTAACAAATGGGGCTCACTGCTGGACGGCCTCAAATCCGTCGTCCAATCCTGACGACACACGAAGGCGCCACACCGGGCAGGCCAAGACGATCTCTGCCTCAAGCAGCACACACCACCCTGCGTATCACCCGCGACGTGGGGCTTGGGACAGCATCATGACGCGAAGCTCCGCGCACAAAGAGGCGGGGCCAAGCAATGAAGGGCTTAGCCCCGCCAAGGGTTTTGTAGTCAACTTAACCCGATTATGGGTTATCGCAGGTCACGGTCTGCAACGCATTCTGCAGGGACTTGACTGTCACCAGGTCAGACGAACCACATCGGCCGTTGCAGTCCAAGTCGTATTGGAAAGTTGAAGCGTTAACGTCGATCAAGGCGTTCTGCTTGGCCTTCACCCACACCAAGTCGCTGGAACCGCACCTGTGATCACCGTCAACGTCTCCCTTGAGATACGTTAGTTTTATTGTTTGAAGGACAATATAAGTCCCGTCAGTGGCAAGAACGTTGCCGATGCCCAGCGTGACGCAAGATTTATCTGTAGCTTGCGACAGTGGGATGGTCAACTTGTTACCTGATGAGGAGATGGTACCCACTACTGGCGCCGGCAGGGCACCGGCATCAGCGTATACGTACATTTCAGGATTAGTTACGGGGTCCACAATCTCCTTGTCGAACGTAATCACGATCCTCGGGTTAGATGCAGGGGTGTCCACGCGGCATTCAACCGAGGCAGGCCCGGGCCCGACGTTCAACGGGATCGCGAAGCTGCCAGCCGTACCGTGCGTACGCCAAGACTCCGCCAGAGTGATCACAGGTCCCTGTGGCACGACGTACTCGACCGAAATTGAAGTGTTCTGCCCCGAAGTGATAGTGACATTCTGTGGATCGGGTGTCGTGTAGGGCTCCACAGGCTTGAAGGTAACAATGTGGTCGCCTGGGCTGAGATTTATGGTTCCAGGGTTCTGCCACGCACCGCCATCAACTGCAAACTGAGCGCCCATGGCAACCGCGTCGGACGGCTCAATGGTGACCGTCAGCGTTCCCTGCGGCGGCAACAGCGTAAATGTGATCGTATCTTCTTCCACGACATTAGCAGCCACGGCGAATGCGGCCGGCGGAGCAACGTCATTGAGCAGGTCCACGTCGCCACGAAGCACGTTGACGCCGCCAGTGTTCGAGGTCGGCGTCCGGGTGGGCAGGGCTCTCAGCCGGTAAACTCCGGGAGGCATGCCCATCGTATTGATCTGCCCCTCACAAATCGGCTTGATGCCCAAGCCGGTCTGCATGGTGCCGCTGGGATATGCCCGCCACTGGGTCATACCCACACCCGCCCAAGTCTGCACCGTCTTGGTCGTGTTGCTGCGGAACCAAGTCGAGTAGCCGCATCCCTGGCCGAGCAGCTTGCCACCGACAACGGTCGGATAGCAGAACGTGCCGCGCCCCTGGGTGTCTTTCCCGCCCAGATTCGGCCCGCCTACCGGCGGCTGATGGCTCCCGCTGGCCAAGCCCGGCGAGTCGATCGCCCGCCCCGGACCGTGAATGCTGGTGTAAAGCGGGTCGGTGATGTTGTAAACCAGCGTGAAGGCAGCCGCCGCCAGCGGGTCGCCGTTGGTGCCGTCATTAATCGCGCTGAAGAAGCCCTGGCTGGTCGCCGAACCGCCGGGCCCGAACCAAGTGATCACATTGTCCGAGGGATCGGCGTTGGGATCTTCCAGTTGAAGGTTAAACACCAGGTTGGCAAGGCCGCACGGGGCATAGCCGTGACCGGGGCCCGAACCACCCGGGGCCTGGTGCTCTTTGTTCGGATCAACTTCAACCACAAGATCCCAGGTGATGATATCGCCGACGTGGAAGACCTGCCCATCCGCCGGGTTGCCCAGCGGAGCGCCGTTCACTGTGCCGTCGGCCGTGAAATAGGCCGGTGAACTCGTCCACTGCCCACTGGCCCAAGCGCGATTCTTCCACGCGCTGACATAGTCGGCCTTGAAAGGCGAAAGCTCCAGCGTGTACTTCACCGTGCTCTGGGCGAAGACATGTGCGGCCAGGAGAACGGACGCGGCGCCTGCCAGTTTCACTATTCGCATCTTAACCTCCCAAAAGCTCACGTGGTGGAGCGTGATGTGGATTTTTCGTCATGCGGGCCTGGATCGAGCGAACTTCACCCTCCGAATACCGGCCGCACGTCACTCCGCATACTCAATGAATTCTAACTAAAACCCCTCAGCATTTCAATGCTTGAAGCAGCTTTTTCGTGCAGGATCGAAGATCGTCCTAAGCATGTGCGCCACCATACCTTACAGCCAGACAAGATGTTCCCGCGATGCAAAGCGACCGTGCGAAATCCGTCCCGCGCGGCGGGCCGCAGACCGGTTGGCGCATTGCCTCTTCATGAGTCAACCTGCCTACCCGCAAATTACTTTTCGTGCCCCCCTATCCGCCGAGCATCGTACCGGACGTTCCCGCCGGAACGGCCGTCTGCCATACCGGACGTTCCCGCCACCCCGCAGCGCCCTGGCGCCGTACCGCTTGTTCCCACCATCCGTAGCGGCCGGGCTCTGTAGCGGCCGTTCTCCGCCGTACCGAACACACCCCGTGCCGGCCATCCCCGCCATAGCGCCTAGTCTTCCATACCGAATATCCCTCATGCTCGGCGCATAACGCAGGCGGTGCCGGTCTTACTGACCGGCCCCGCCTGTTTACTTGCATTGGCTAGCGCCTCTGCTCGCCTGCGTGATCAGACCTGGAATCAGGCCCGACGACGACGGGCGAAGAAGGCAGCGCCGGCGGCCAACAGGATCATGCTGGCCGGCTCGGGGGTGATGGTCACAGACTGCATTGGCCACAGGTCGCCGGGGAGGCCGCCCGTGCTTGCGCTGGAGGCCCAGTCACCAATCAGATTCAGAACGACAGGGGCCATGCCCGGCTCTACCTTGACGGTCAGGACCGTAAAGACCAGTGGCTCGCTCGGACCAGGAACACCCGCTGCAGCGGGGGCCAGCAAACCGTAGCTGCCAATAAAGTTGCCGTAGTCGTCGGCAGGGCCACCCGGGATGAAACCCAGGCTGGTCGGATCGGCGGTGACCTTTTCGTTCAGGCCCGTCGGCGTTGTCTGCGAGATGATGGTCAGCGCGTTCGCCTTATCAGCGTTGGCGTAAATACCGATGGCACCAATTGCAGTATCCGAAGTGACGCTCAAGGGAACCAAAGCGATCCCCGCATCGTCGGCAGCAACGGTCGTCGGGGCAGTCACGGTGAGAACGCCACCGAACGCGCTCGTCGCCAGCAACATGACTACAAATGCAACTTTCTTCATAATTCATCTCCCTGTTCCGCCTCCGAGTGCTCAGGAACACCCCTCGCACCAGGACGCATATCGTTGATACTTCTGGCTTCTTACCCCCGGGAACACGCGTCCCGGAGAACACATTCAAGGCTTCTTTCCAAATCTCTTTCGATTTCACTACATAATCTGCGAGGGCCCGGCCCGGAAGACCGGGCCCTCGCAAAACCAAAATTCACGTCACTGGGCCGTGCAAGTCACGGTCTGCAGGGCGGACTGCCGAGCCTTGACCGCCACCAAGTCGGATGAACCGCACTTGCCGTTGCAGTCAATGTCATACATGAACGTCGCGATGGTCACGTTCTGCAGCGCGTTCTGCCTGGACTTAATCAGCACCAAGTCGCTCGACGCACAGCTGCGGGTGTTGTCCACGTCGCCGTACAGGTAAACGAGCTTGACCTTGTAGCCGGTGCCGACCGAACCGTCGATACCCTGGACGTTGTTGATCGTCAGGGTCACGCAAGTCTTGTTCGTGGCGCCCGTCACCGGGATGATCAGCACATTGTCGGCCACCGACAGGGTGCCCACGGTTGGCGGGTTGGCAACCACGCCGCTGATGTTCGTGGTCGCGGTCGCCTCCACGGCCATGGCCGGGTTGGCCGCAAGGTCCTTGATGGGCTTGTCAAAGGTCACCACGATTCTCGGGGCGCAGTCCGGTGCAATATCGACGTCCGCACGGCCTTCGCAGGTCGCATTGCCCTCGCCGATATTCAGGGTGATTGGGAAGTCACCAGCCGCACCATGCGTCCGCCAAGACTGAGCCAATGTGATCACCGGGGCCGGCGGCGGAACGAAAGTATACGTCGCATCCGCACCGCCGACGGTGGTCAGCGCACCGGCATTGACGGTCACGCGCACATCAACCGGCTTGGTATAGCCCTCAACAGCCTGGAAGGTCACAGTGTACTGACCCGGATCCAGATTGAGGCTCGCGCCGCCTGCGTTCCAGGTCTGGCCGCCGTCGATGGACCAGGCACCAATACCCGCCGGGGTGATGTTGACCGTCAGGGTGCCCTGGATCGCGCCGGCAATCACGAACGGAACCACGTCGCCGACGACGTTGGACTCAGCGGGGGCCGCCGCGAAGTTGCCGAGGATCACGTCTTCGCAAGCCGCGTCGGTATCACCACGCAGGATGTTGTTGCCCTTGCCGGGCACGAGCTTCAGGATGTACCGCCCCGGGGGCAGACCGGTCAGACGGAGCTGACCTTCGGCGATGATGTTCGAGAAGGCATCGCCAAGCTGGAAGCAGCTACCCGAAGTGAGACCCACGCCAGACCGCTCCGGCCCGTTGGTGCAACCGGGATCGATATCCGGATCACAGGGCCTGGAGTCGAACTTGGTATAGCCGGCGCCCATGCCCACCAGGGTGCCCGACTGGGCCTGCGAGTTGCTCATGGTGTTCGGATAGGTGTACCGGCTCAGGCCGGGGCCATCCGCAATATCGGCCGGATCAACGATCGTGGAATAGATGGGCGAGCCGCCGTCATCGAGACCCGCACCGTTGTAGACGCGGAACGTACGGGCGAACGCAGCCGCCAGGCCCGGATCCATGCTGCTGAAGAAGCCCGGCGTCTGGGCATCGGCGCTGAAGCCGAAGGGCACCTGCACGCTGGAGCCGGTGTTGCCGACCGTGGCGTCGGCGCCGACCGTCTGGTCCTCGCCGATACCGGTCACGTTGTCAGCCTTGTAAAGCTTCAGGTCCCAGACAACGTTGGCCACGCCCCAGATGTCCACGCCATTGTGCTGGCCGCTGGCCTGAACGCGGACCGCCCAGTTCAACGTATCGGTCACTTCCGGACCGGTCTCGCTGGGATCATTCGGATAGGCCGAATACTCATTGCCCGGCGTATACAGCCCCAAGCCGTTGCTGCTACCACCAAGCTGGAGGAAATACTCGATCTTCGCGGTCTGCCCGAACGCCGGAGCGACCAGCAGCATCGCGATGACCGTCATCCCGATAACTTTTCTCATCCCGACCTCCTCTTTGAAAAAAGCGGATTGGCCTCTTTTCCGGCCGACACAATATCTCCGAACCACTCAGAGACCCAGCCAGCCGGACGGGGCCACCAGCGCACGGTGCCAATGGCCGCCGAAGACCATACCAATTGTTCACTTTCGTAAGGCTTATGCCGATCTAAAAGGGGGCGCTTCTTTGGGAACCTGACGGTGCCTGCTAATCGGCGCCACCTGGAATCGGCCCCTCCTTGTCAAAAAAGACACGTGACACTCTCTCCGCGAGGGCCGCATTCCGGAGATGACTGCGGCGGCCCTTCGCCTGCCACCTAAAAACCCAACTCGCATTCTACCAAGACTGGCGATCGTTGCAAGAGTTTTTCTCGAGAAATCGACATTTTTTTTATTTCCCCCCCTAGTGACCGCGATCGCTGCCGGCGCCTCGCAGTCAAAACATACTATCCACGTGCCGTCAGCAGGTCTACATCGCAAGCGCGAAATTCTGAATGGTTCCTCATGCTCCCGAGCCTTGGTTGGCAGGCCGAATGATCCGACCCAGGACGGCCGGAAAACGCGCCCCGGTAACCTGGGGTAAATTTCCCGGCACGCCGTCCATGCACGCAGCCGCGAGAATGCCAA
This sequence comes from Phycisphaerae bacterium, assembly GCA_012719955.1. Classification (GTDB taxonomy): domain Bacteria; phylum Planctomycetota; class Phycisphaerae; order UBA1845; family PWPN01; genus JAAXZI01. Next base: position 31,512 of record JAAXZI010000141.1, read on the forward strand.
AACTCAGTGCTTCCTTGGCCTGCGATGAAATGCCATAAGTCTCGATCATACCGATGCGAACACCGGCAAAGGTCCCCTCCGCTTCCGCCGTTCCGCGCGAACGTCCGCCACCGGACCCGCGGACGTCTTCGACCGGCAGCGAGGCAAGCGCCCTGGAAAGCATGGCCCGAAGCGTGGCATTATGGGCTCCGCCCCCACAGAGGATCACTTCAAAGGCCGTCGGACAAGCCCGCGAACGGCCGTGAAAACAGTTAAGATAGCGAAAATAGGAAGAGGCAATAGACCGCGCGGTAAACGCGGTGGCCGTTGCAATCCAGTCGTCGGGGTTGGAGCTTGCGGCCTGCAACACGGGAAGTTCCCGCTCAAGAAAAGGCCGGCCAAAATCCTCTCGCCCGGTCGTTTTCGGGGGGCGGAGCCTGAAATAGGGATGCGACAGCCATCGTTCCAGGACTTTGGTCAGCACCCGGCCCCGGGCCGCCCGCCGGCCATTGCGGTCGAACCGCTCCCGGCCCTGCGTCGCCAGGGCCACCAGGCCGTCGATGATCATATTTCCCGGACCGGTGTCGAACGCGACCACATCGGCGGCCCGAGCCCCGGGGGGAATCCAGGTCACATTTCCAATCCCGCCGATATTCTGCACCGCCCGCCCGATTCGAGGATGGCGAAAGAGCACCCAGTCCGTCCAAGGAACCAGCGGGGCGCCGAAGCCGCCGGCAGCCACGTCGGACTGTCGGAAGTCGGACACGACCGTCAGGCCGGTACGGGCGGCCACCCGGGCGGCATCCCCGAGTTGGAGGGTTACCGTGCCGCCCCCCCGCCGGCCGGGCAAATGGCAGACGGTCTGGCCGGCCAGACCAATCAGGCTCGGCGGCCGGGAAGATCCCAACCGGCGGATCGCCCCCAGGGCCGCCCGGGCGAATACCTCTCCTAATTCCGCGTGGAGACGGGCAATCTCCTCCGTGCTCGTGGCCGCCGGGGCCATGACCGCCAGCAGTCGCTGGCGCAGTCGGGTGGGAAACCCCAGGTGATGATGCAGAACGACTTGGGCATGCATGCGCTCGCCCCGCCCGGCGATGTCCATCACCACTGCATCAACCCCATCGGCACTGGTGCCGGACATCAACCCGATAACCCGCCGAACGCTGGCCGAGCGGGTTCGCCTAGACGATTGACCGTCATGACTTGCGTGCATAGCCAAGAGAATAACAGTCCGGCCGCCATCTGGCGAGCTTGCGAATTGACAGTAAGGCCTCCGGCGGGCACAATGCCGGGGGCTATAATCCGCCTGGCGGGCGGATCCCATGCGGTGGCCGGCACACCCGCGTCAGGTGCCACACGCCAGGCCCGCAGTGTGTGTGATCCCCCACCCTGACAGGGAGTTTCTAACTATGGCAGCAGTGGCCCGACCCCCGGTGGCGGCCGGTAGCAGTGGTCTGAAGGCAGCCCTGATCGTCTTTGTCTGCCTCACCGTCGCCTCACTTGGTGGATTCGTATATCTATTCACACTTCAATCCGATCTGGATCGCCGCGCCACCGACCAGGAAACTGCGGCCGCGGCGGCCCAGCGGACGGCGAACGAGGCCAACCAGCACTTGAGCAACTTCGCCAAGGAAACCATCGGCCAGGCCACAAACAGCGCCGGTGACATCCAGAAGGCGCTCGACGAGATCCGGGACCCGCTGGTGAAAGACGAACAGTTGAAAATCAGCGCGGACCAGGATCTCAAGTCGGCGGTCCGGCAACTTTATACCAAGTACCGGGAGACGGCGGACGAGCTGGCCAAGCGGACGGCCGAGCGCGACAAGCTCAATGCCGACTTCGAGGCCCTCAACAAGACCGCCCAGGAAAGCCAGAAGATCTACACCGACAAGCTGGCCCAGCTTCAGACCCAATATGAGCAGCTCGAAAAGGAGTCCAAAGAGGCTCGCGACGCGTGGGCCAAGGACGTGGCCGACCTGAAGGCCCGCCTGGCGTCGGCTACCGACACCGCCGGCCGGCATCTCAACAGAGAGCGGCAGATGGTGCAGAACCTCGAGCAACAGCTTGCCCAGCGCGACACCCGCATCCAGGAACTGCGCGAGACGCTGGCCTCCTTCCGCCCGTCAGCCGATCAGTTTGCGGCCATTCAGATCGCGGATGGGACCATCGTGCGGCTGGTTCCGGGGCAGAAGCGGGTGTACATCAGCCTGGGGGCACGCGACCGGGTCAAGCCGGGCATGAACTTCGCGGTCTACTCGCGTCATCGCGGCATTCCCGCGGACGGCAAAGGCAAGGCCGCGCTGGAGGTGAGCCAGGTGTTTGAAACCACCGCGGAGGCGAAGGTGCTCTCCACCACCCCCGGCGACCCGATTGTCGAGGGCGACATCATCGCCAACCCCGTGTTTGACCGCAATCGCCAGTTCAACTTCGTGGTGGCCGGTGATTTCGATCTGGACTATGACGGCCGGATTGATGATCCTGGCGGCCAGCAGGTCGCCCGCATGATCGAGAATTGGGGCGGCAAGATCGTCAAGACGGTGGATACGCGCACGGACTTCGTCGTACTGGGCGCCCCGCCGACCGGCATGACCGGGGATTCTGGTTTGGGCACCGGCGCTCACACCGCTGCCGAGCACAAGGCCGAACACGAGGCGGCGACGAAGCAGTTTGAGGCCCTTAAGAACGAGGCCCGCGCTCTCTCCATTCCGGTGCTGACCCGCACGCAATTCCTGCATTTCATCGGCCGGCCCGTGCCTGCTAACGCACAGGACAACGGCAGCACCTGAGAACGTAAGGAACACGGACGAAGGAATTGAACCGGGCCCTGCCATCTGGCGGGGCCTTTTTTATGGACCGGGTGCCAGCCAGCCCACCGCCAACCGCCGCCCACACGATGGCGGCACGCTACGGTGAACACGTGTCGGCCTTTGCTGTTCGTTTTCTGATCTTCCGCCTAACGGCCGGGGGGAAAACCCCACGGATCGCTCCCCGCAGTTGGCGGGTTTGCCCGGATGTTGTATGCTGAACCGCTCAGTTCAGGGACCGTCTACCAAGCGGCCGGCACACTCCGGACGCCCACGACGGGCCCCATTATCACGACAGCGCAGCGCGAGCCGCTTCCGCGGCGGTCGGGCGGATCTCCGGTCATAGGCCGGACGGCCGGTCGTTTTGCGGACAGGACGAGCGGTATGGTGCCCGGCCACGACAACCTTGTGCCGGGTATGGAACGAATCGCGCGGAAATCTTGGTTCTCTCAGGACGGAATGGAACGTGCAACAGACACTGGTTTCCGGATTGGTTGTTGGTGTCATCGCGGTCTCGACATGGGCGCAGCCGCTGGAGGTCGCCGCCGATAAGCCCTTCGTGCCCACCGAGCGGGTGCTGGCCGGACTGGTCATCACCCTGGACGCCGGTGATGGCGGCGCCTCCCACTCGGACGGTTATCTCCCCCACGCGAGCGGTTCCGGGGACAGCGTGCGCGGCGTGAAAAGCGGCCAGGTCGAGGACGATCTCAACATGCTGGTAGCCGCGCAACTGTGGCATTACCTCCGAAAGGCCGGCGCGGTCGTACACATGACCCGCTGGGACGATCGCAAGGTTACGTTCAGCGACACAGGGCGCGGCGAAGAACTCGCAGCCCGGCTGAAGACGGCGGTCGAGTCGCGCTCACACCTGTTCATCTCGCTGCATCACACCTGGGTGCAGCGACAGTCGGCCGACAGCGTGCTGGTCACGATCTGGCCAACCGATTCGGCCGGGCGCGACCAGCCGTTGGAACGGGCCCTGGCCACGTGCCTGGGCGAAGAGGTGCAGGCCACGGTCCACCATGCGGAGGCCTTCAAACAGCGCCTCAATCAGCATCCGCTGGTGGCCGACAGCGATATTCCCTCCGCGATCATCGCGTTCGGCTACCTGTCCAACCCGGCGTTCGATGCGTGGGTCTCGCAGCGGGGCCGGCATCGCGACGAGGCCCGCGGTGCGTACAACGCCATCGTACGCATGTGGCGTGAACACCGCGCTGAGCTGGAAGAGTTGCGCGCCAGGCTGTTCCCGCGCGAGGCGGCGGATGCGGGTACGCGCAAGTCGTCAACCAGCGACGACAGCCACGCCGCCCGGAGCCATGCAGAGACCAGGCCGGCCATCCCGGAGGAAGGTGAAGAGGCCGAAAACCGGCCGGCCAGCCAGCCGTGGGCCTCGGATATCGAATCGGCACGACGGCGAACGGGATTGCACCGCGTGCTGTGGCGGCTGGACCGCCCCCCCGCAACCGCCACCGAGATTCAGTGGATCATCGACCAATACTGCCAGCGCGTTCTGAGCGACGTGACCTTCTTTTACTTGAAAACGGAGGTGGAGAAGGACGACAGAGGCTGGCACATTCGCGCGACCACGAACGATCGCCGGATGGTCAAGGCGGTGGAGCGTATCCTCAGCCAGCTGCGTTGCGGCCGGTTGCGTTTCGATGTGAACGCGTTGCCCACGGCCCGACTGGGCGAAAAGCGGTTTGGCGTCGTGCAGATCCCCATGGCCATGCTTCGTGCCCGACCGGTGGAGACGGCCCCGGTGGACAGCCAACTCCTGCTGGGGGAACGCGTTTTCCTGCTGGATGAGAATGAGGATGGCACCTACCTGCTGCTGCACGCCGCCGACAGCTACATCGGATGGGTTCGGCGGGACGCGATTCTGCGGCTTGACGAGACCGGCTTTGCCGAGTGGGAAAACGCTCGCCTGGCGACTCTGCGGCGCGACTATCTGGTGGATGATTTCCGGCTGCCGGCCGGCAGCCGTTTGCCAGTGCTGCCGGACGGGGGTGGCCATGCCGATTCCGCCGGGGAAAACAACGACCTGGTGAAGCTTCGCCTTCCCAAAGGCATCCGCGCGACGGGAGGTCAGTGCGTGGCCGGCGTACCCCTGGAATTTCTGCGTCTGCCCCCGGACTGTCCGGCTGGCCGGCTGGCGGCCGAGGCAGCCATCGAGTATCTGACCACACCCTACGTATTCGGCGGCCGCAGTCGGCTGGGGATTGACTGCTCGGGGCTGGCCGGAGCGGCTTATGCCACCGTCGGCCTGACCATGCCCCGCGACGCCCGCCAGCAGGTTTTGGTCGGCCAGCTTGTGGCGACGCCCTGGCATTTCAAGACTCTCCAGCCGGGCGACCAGATCTTCTTCTGCGACGAGACGCACCGGGTCTCGCACACGGGGCTGTCGCTGGGAGGCATGCGTTTCATTCATGCTTCCGGGCCGGAGGTGCAGGTGTCCAGCCTGGATCCGACCGATCCGCTCTACTCAGAGTACTGGCGGGAACGGTTTGCCTTCGCCCGCCGGCCGTTGCCGTAGCAGCGGTGAGCGCGGCTTGTCCGCGCTTTCAGTGTGTCATGCGGTTTCCGTGACGAACCTGGGCAGGTTCCGGCCTGGTTGTTGGTCGCTGCGCTGCCGTAAACTCAACATCTAATGCGGCTTACATTTCTGGCGATCACTCTCCACTCTTGGCAAAGCAGAGGCTAACGTACGTCTGACCGAACCTTGCCCCGGAATCCTGTCACCTTTTAGTGACCACCCACGTCTGGGTAGGTAGAGTGATTTCAGTCGCGATTGGAAGACCAGCCAGGCGGTGACTGCCAAGGCGGACCTCGTGGGCGAGGGAAGAGGGTGGCATGACTCCTGAGGATCTGATCCGGGACCATGCTCAAGCGGTACTATCCGTCTGCCTCGCCTACGCGCGGAATCTCCACGACGCCGAGGAACTGGCACAGGACGTGTTGATGAAGGCGATCACCAAGCTTCCGACGGTGCGCGATCCCGGGAGTATTCGCCGCTGGCTTCTTCAGATCGCCCGGCGGACTTCCTTGGACCATCTTCGCCGCCGCCGGCCCATAGATCCACTTCCTCCTGAGCCTGCGGCGGCCGAGCCGGTGCCCGCATGGCAATTTGAGGGACTGCACGCCGCACTGGCCAGGCTTCCCGACGTCTACCGCGAAGCCATCGTCCTGTACTACCTGGACGGCCGCGACTGCGCGGGGACGGCCACCGCCTTGGGGATTAGTGAGGTCACCGTCCGGCAGCGACTTGCCCGCGGCCGGCTCATGCTGCACGACCTCTTGAAGGAGGCCAATCCATGACTCACGGTAAAGATTGTGAGGGTATGCGAGAAGCCATCATGACGTTCGTGGTGGGAGAAGCGGAAGAGGCCCTTGCCGATGATGTCCGCCGCCACCTGGAGGCGTGCCCCGCCTGCCGGCTTCTCCATGACTCTCTGGCCAACGAAGAGCGGATGCTTCGAGCCGCATTCGATACTGTTGCGGCCGAAACCGCCTCAATCAGGAATCGGCTTGTCAATCGCTGGACCAATCGGACCTCCGATGCCCACCAATCAGTTCAGGGAGCTTCACGGGAAGACGACGATGCGACGATTACACAGGACCCAACCCCGCCCACGGTTCGGCTCGTTCCGGATGTGCCGACCGAGTTGACGGATAGCGTCTCGCGTGAGGGCCGTTCGATCGAACAACCTCCCAGCCGGTGGCACGCGAGGAGGTTCGTCGCCATGCTGCGTTCAAAATCAGTTCGGTGGTCCGTTGCGGCCGCGGTGGCCGCGGCAGTTGTTCTTCTTGCCGTCGAGTTTCGGCCGGGCAAGACTGGCCGTGATGCGGGCATCGCGTTCGCAGACGTAATTCAGCACGTGCGACAGGCTCGCACCGCGGCGTACAGGACGGTCTGGAAGCAAGCGGGAATGCCGGATACCGTCACACGTGAGACGGTGAACATGTCGGGGAAGTTCAGTCGGACCGAGGTTCTCGGGCTGGACGTTCAGCCCGCCGATGGCGGTTCACCGGTTGAAACCGTTACGAGCATCAGCATATACAACGGCGGCAGGGTACTCAGCCTTGACCCCAGGACGAAGAAAGCGGAATTGATCGACTACGTGTCGGATGGCTTGCCACATCAATTGGGCCCCTCCGCCACCCTTGCCGATCTTCTCGACTTGAATCCGGCCAACGCGGTACCGCTTGGTGTGCAGGTGATCAACGGAAGCAGACTCGTCGGCTTCCGCGTCACCCGTGATTACGACAAGTTCAATAAGAGAACGGTCGTGGTCTGGGTTGATCCCGAAACACGTTTGCCCGTATCCGTGGAAGAAACGACGAAGATCAGACAGCCGGACGATGCGACCATTGCGGCGTTGTCGGCCAAGAAGGAATCGCAGAACGGTATCCTAAAACTGAGCCCAGACGAGGTCGATGAGGTCATGGCGCGGTGGCCAGAGGTTACCACCGTCAGGATCCTTACCAACATCGTGTTTGATGTTCCCCTTGATGAATCCATGTTCAGCCTGGATCCGCCGCCGGGCTACACGCTATCGATTACCAAAGTCCCCGGATAGTTGGGCCGCCCGCCTGCTACACTCTGAAGGTATAGCAGGCCCGTGTACTTTACCGGACGCTTACCCTGGTTTCGCCCTCTTCCCGTGTCTCAGGACGTTTCTAACGCCCTTCCTCTTGGCCGGGCCTTGAGGCCGTTCATTACCTGGTTAGAGAATCAAACGTCATTAGAAGCGGAGCACCCGACGCACAAGATTCATCGGGGAACCGTTTCATGTTCTCATCCGCCGGCCTCCATGGTGCAGCAGTTGGGGTCCATGGACTGGCCGGGGACGGTCAGGCAGCGTTGGAGGATACCGAAGTCGGCCATGTCCACGTCGTTGTCGCCGTCCAAGTCAGCGTCGGTACATGAGGCGGGCATATCCAGGTTGGAGCCGGTCAGGCAGAAGCGGAAGTGATTCATATCGAGAGCATCCACGCAACCGTCGAGATTGAAATCGGGATTGGCAACCAGGGAATAGGTGAAGATGGCCGTCCCACCGGGCAGGCCATCGCCTGAGGGCAGGTTAGTGGGCGTGGTCGAATCACCCCACTCGCCGTCAAGCGAGACGCCCGCGGCCACCGAACGGATGGAGTCAGCGGCTTGCACGGTGATGGTCTGCCCCCTTTGCAGGGAGGTTGGGAAGGTGAGCGTGGCCTGGTAGGTCGCGGCGTCATAGGCGAATGTAAAGGCCTGCGGACCGGTACGGCTGCCGGACACGGTGAAATCGGAAGCGGCGCAGATAACCGGCTCGCTGAACTGGACACGGAATCCGGAGACGCCCACCATGGCCGACGGGCTCGCGTTGACAATCGGCTTGATGCTGATGATCTTGGGAGGCCCGTTCACATAATTCGTGAGGGCGGCATTGCCCCGCAGGATCCGGGTGTGCCTGTCGAACTCAACCGTCTCCACAGCACCATCGGCGGGCAACAGGAACCATTCCCGCACCGTGCTGTCGGTGCCGGTGGCATCATTCCACACCACGTGGGTCTTGTCCCCAAACTGGGAAATGATGGTGATCTCGATGGGCATCTTCATGGCGTTGGGGAAGGCTGATCTCACAGTTTTCTGATACTGTTCGATGTGCAGACGGACCCAGTAGCGGCCGTCGATCCGCTCCTGCTGCCAGCCGTACCGATAGTACGGATTGCCAGGGTTGTAAACCCACTGGTCGAAGAACCAGCGCAACGCTCCGGGGGCGAGGTTGGAGGCGGTTTCACAGACGGCGCGAAAATCCTCGGTATCGCCCACGCTTCCGCCGTAGGTGTCCCGCCAGGCATGAAGCGAGTTGAAGAAAGCGGCATCGCCCAGGACGTACCGCAGCATGTGCACCACCCAACCGGCCTTGTTGTAGGAGTATTCGGTGCTGAAGATCTGGGAACTGCTGCTGATATCGTAACGGTAGACGGTATCCGTGCCGGTCGTGGTAGGCCGTTTGCTGTTCAGATGGTTGATATAAGCGAAGTAGGAGCCGCCAAGGCTTTTTTCATACCACAGGGCTTCGGAGAAAGTGGCGAGCCCCTCGTTGAGCCAAATGTCGTGCCAGGTCTTGCAGGTCACGTAGTCGCCCCACCACATGTGCGACAATTCATGGATGTTGCGACGCTCGCTGGTGAAATCGTTCTGGCTGGTTATGGTCTGGTGCTCCATGCCGCAGCACCAGGGGAACTGAACGACGCCGTACTTTTCGGTGATGAAGGGATACTGGCCGTAGAACAGGCTGTAGATATCGACAGCGGAGACGATGGTGTCCAGATACGGCAGGGAAGAGGATTCGTTCTCCGGATAGATGTAAAACTCGATGGGCATTGCCCCGCCGGGATGATAGTAGTAATAGACCAGCTTTTTGTAGTTGGTGGCCGCGAACGCCACCAGGTAGGTGGCAATCGGGTAGCTTTCCCGCCAGCGGAACCGCAGCCGGTTTCCGGAGAGCGAATCGGTGCCCATCAGGGCCCCGTTGGCCGCCACGATCATGCTATTCGGCACGGTGATCCACATGTCCATGGTGAACTTGTCATCCATGGGATTGGTCTGGCTTCCCCAGTTCTCCTTGCAGGGAAACCAATAGCGGGCGTAGTACGGCTGGCTCAAGGTGGAGACGACCGTGGCCGCGTTGCTCCCGCTACCGTGCGTGTCGAAGAATCTGTGCGTCGAACTGAAGAAGGTCAGGTCCAACGGGGAGCCGTGATACGTCACCTTCACCTGGAAGCTCGCCCCAAGGTTATAGGTCCCTCCCAGATTGATCAGAATCTGGTTGGTCGGCCGGGTGTAGGTGGCAGACACCCCATTAACCTCGACCGCGTCCACGACCATGTTGCTTTGCAGGTCCAGGCTTACCTGGGTCAGGCCATCCACCCGGCTGAGTATGGTCAGGGTGTTGGACCCGGCGATACTTTTGGGGTTGGTGTTGGTTCTTACCTCGATATCCAGAAAACAGTGGGTAATGTCGATTTCGGTCTGGGCCGCGAGGGCTTCGGCGCTGGGCACGAAAACCGGGGCCGCCTCCATCCGGGCGATGGCGGCCAGGGCATGGCCGCACAGGTCGCCCTTCGATTCACCCCAATCACAAGCGGCAGATGGATCGTCTGTTTCCCAGGCTCCGGCCGAACCGGCCAGCATCAGCCCCACAAAGCACGTCAGATAAAACCAGCGGAATAAGGCCCCACTCCCTCTTTCCATGCTTAGCCTCCATCCATGCCGGTTCGGTGGTCCGGCTGTTCAAGAAACTCCATCATACCCGTTCGGGCCGCCGGCTGGAAAGAAAAAATAAATCCCCGCGAAATCGCGGGGATAGGGAGCGTCACCGCACTGGTTGCGACTGGTTGCGTCAGGCCTGAGCCGCGATCTCCCGCAGCGTCCGCACCTCGCGCTTCAGGATCTCGCCGCGCTGTTCCTTGGGGAAGCGGCCGAGTGACTCGTTCTCCACGCACAGGTCGCCCTTGTAGCCGGCTTTGCGCAGGATCGCGGCCACGCGCTTGAAGTCCACGTCCCCCTCGTAGACCGGGCAGCAGTACTTGCCGTATTCCCACCCCATGGGCCGCTGCTTCTCGCGCTGGTCCTCCGGGTAGCCGATGCTCTTGCAGTGCGTGTGGCAGGCGTTCGGAGCGAACTCCTCGAAGATCTGGTACAGCTTGGAAAGCGGATGCCCGTACCAGTACAGGTTGGCCGTGTCCAGGGTCAGGCCGAACTTCGGCGAACCGACGCCCTCAAAGAGTTTGCGGAGGAAGTCCGGCCGGTTGGTGGTCGTGCCGTGGTTCTCTACGCCGTAGCGCACATCGGCATCCTGGGCCACCCGGACCAGCTTCTTGCCCATGTCAATGGCGAACTTGAGGAACTCGTCCTCCTTGCCGGCCAACTTGCGGGGAACCACGTCGATGCGGATGGCCGGAACGCCCAGCAACACCGCGGCCCGCACGTGCCTGACCATCTCCTCAACCTCGGCCTCCGGGCGTTCGTCAAAACGATTGTGCAGGCAGAAGGCGGCGATGCGGGTCTTTTCCTCGGCGAGCTTGTCGCGAAGGCGCTTGACATCGTCTTCCGTGGCAACGGACCAGGTGGTTTCCTTCGAGGAGATGGCCGGGCAGGCGCCGTCGGCCCGAACGTCCACCTCCATGCCATCCGCGCCAATCGCCCGGATAGCCGCCCAGATATCCCCGTTGCCGACTTCGCGCAGATGAACGTCCCGGCAGGTAATCGCCCACCTGGCCTTGCTCCCGACGGGCTCCGCGGCCCGGGCCACTGTTCTCAACATGCCCACTCCGGCAGCGACCATCAGGGTATCCTGCAGAAAACCACGACGCGTGCGTCCTTCACCGTTAATCATTGTGCACCTCTCTAAAGAAGGCTGTCACTGTAACGCAAGGCGGCGGATTCTGTCCAGAGGCATCAATCCCTTGCCCCGGGTGGGATTGGGGCTTGCGCCTGTCTCAGTTACCCAAGCCCCAGGATGGTCCGATCGGACCGATCCGACCGATCCGTCCGATCGGTCGGATCAGTCCGATCGGTCCGGGCAGTCCCCACCACTGACGACAAACCACTATTCTTGCTATAATTCACGTCTACTCTAACCATCAGGTGATTCGCCATGAGCAACACAAACGCCTTCGCCGGCCTCGAACCCCGCGGTTTCTGGACTCACTTCGAAGCCATCACAAAGATCCCCCGCCCTTCCGGCCAGGAAGAGAAAATGGTGGAATACATCCGCTCCTGGGCCACGGCCAGGGGATACCAGGCCCTCCAGGACGCGGTGGGCAACCTCTGCGTGCGGGTTCCCGGCCGGGCGCCGTTCGAGACGGCCCCTCCCATCGTGCTGCAAAGCCATCTGGACATGGTTTGCGAACGCAACTCCGGCTGCCCCTATGACGCGGCCGCGGGCAACATCCACGTGATCCGCGATGGGGACTGGCTCTACGCGGAAGGGACAACCCTCGGCGCCGACAACGGCATCGGCTGTGCGGCCATGCTTTACGCGGCCGAGATGGAGGACGGCGGCCGGGCGCCCTTGGAGCTCCTGTTCACCATCGACGAGGAGCGCGGCCTGACCGGCGTGAAGAACCTCGATCCGAGCCTGATACGCGGCCGGACCCTTCTGAACCTCGATTCAGAGGACGACACCCTCCTGGTGGTCGGCTGCGCGGGAGGATGCGGCACGACCATCCGCTGGTCAGAGCGACGCGAGCCGGCGCCGCCTGGCTGGATCCAAACCGAGGTGCACGTCTCCGGTCTTCAGGGCGGACACTCCGGGCTGGAGATCGACAAGGCCCGGCTCAACGCGATTCGAGCCCTGGGACGAATGCTTCAGAACGCCGCCCGCGAGGTTCCCCTGCGACTGATCAACCTGCATGGCGGCGAAAAGACCAACGCCATTCCCCGCGAGTGCCGGGCGGTCGTGGCTTATCCGGCCGCGTCCGACCAGGCTTTCCGCGGACAGATCGAGCAAACCCGGCTGGACTTCGTCGCCCAGTACCGCGGCCAGGACGAGGGCCTTGCCGTTCGCTTCGAGCAAGCCCCAACCCCAGCGCCCCCCTACTCCCAGGAGGGCACGGCCCGGCTGCTTGACCTGCTGTGCTCCATCCCGACCGGCGTGATCGCCTTGAGTCCGGACATTCCGGGCCTTGTGGAGACGTCCAATAATCTGGGCGTCGTGCGTACGGCCGGCGACGAGGTGGAGATCCGCTGCTCGTCCCGGTCATCCAATTCCCAGGCTTTGAACGAGGTGCTTAACTGGCTCGACGCTCTGGCCCGCATGGCCGGCGCTACCGCACAGAAAGGCGAGGGCTACCCCGGCTGGAAGCCGGACATGTCCTCGCGCGCGCTGAAGGTCACACGGGAGACCTACCGCCGCCTCTTCGGCGCCGAGCCGGGCGTCACCGCCATCCACGCGGGCCTGGAATGCGGGCTGATCGGCACCCGCATCCCGGGGATGGACATGGTTTCGCTGGGACCGGAACTCCGGGGCGTCCACGCACCGGGCGAACGGGTGCGGATTTCGTCGGTCGAGCGGTTTACGAAGCTGCTGGCCGCTGTGCTGACGGATCTATCGAGCTAAACCACCGCGCGTGAGGATAAGACAGCAAATCACACGATTTGTGCGCCACGGATCTCTATGTGCTACGGCTCTTGAGCCGTGCCGGAAGGACTCTGCCGTTCCGCACCGCTCAAGAGCCGCAGGTGGGTGCCCCGCCTCTTCAGAGGGTGAGGTACTCCGAACACGCGAAGATCCAAGCGTTCAACAGCACGCCGACCAACAACCGGGCAGGGACCTGCCCGTGGTAACCCCGGCCGTTACCGCCCCGCCGGGACCAGTGCCGGAGCGGCGGCGGCCGCCGGCTGGGCCGGCTGGGTAGTCGGATTCGCGTAGATGTCGTTCAACAGCAGTGCGAGCCGGACGCCGGCCATGCACACGCGCTCTTCGAGCATGGGCACGAATTTGTCGCAGTACTCCTGGGTGATGCGTTTATCCTTGGGCATGGCCTGGACCCCACGGCAGTTGATCCGGTAGGACTCCGTGGCCCAGAGCGCCGGATCAAGCTTTGACCATTCCTTGACCTGTTGCTCGGTGATCCGCTTCTGGAGCTCTTTCGCGTATTGCTGCCATGATTTCCCCCCTTTGTCGATGATGGCGGAATCCCACATCTTGTGGTAACCGACCTTCTCTCCGAAGAAATCCACCTCGGTGGTGACGCCCTTAGTGCCATCTCCGGTCACGTGTACAGGCTGGTGGACATCCCCCACGAAGTGGATCAGGAACTTCAGCGCCTCGACCTTCTGTTCTTTGTCAGCGGACGGGTCCCTCAGAACCGCGGCGAACCGCCCGACGGCCGATACCGCGCAGCCCTTCTCCGGGCAATCGCGTTTGGAGTCGAAAGTGTCAAATCCAGGGGAGATTTTGGCTGTATGGAGGCGCGCTGACCACTTGTAGCGGGACTCTCCGCGAACCTCATCCGCCCACCTCGCGACGTCCGCCATGGATTGCTCACCCAGCAGCTCGCGAACCGCCTTGCGGGCCTCGGGCGTAAGGCGCTCGGCGGCGATCTGCGCCGCCGCCTTGTGCCCCGTATCGCCCCAGCCGAAGCAGAGCGCCGACATGGAAAACAGCACCACTACGATCAGACCGAACCGACTCTTGCACGACATTTAATCAACTCCTGCGAACAAGTTACGAGAACGACCGGGCCGCATACCCGGGAGCTGCCGCTTTTCATCCAGGTTCCCCCGCAGACCTGCAACTCCGGGCAAGAGCTTAACCATCTCGCCGGCAATTACTACCCAGCGGAAACCGGCCGGAACCTGGATGCCCCCACCTCTTCGAGCTTGGGTACCTCGCCTCTTCGGAGGTGGGGATGTGAAGATTCAAGCGTTCCGCAGCGCAGCCGGGCGCCCCGCCTCTTATGACGTTTGCGGATCTGTTTGGGCAATGCCGGCACCTCTGTCACGCTGCTTCCAGCGGCGTTTCCGCCGAAGGCGGCTTCAGGCCAGTGCTTGTAGCACTGGTTGGCGAACACATCACGCATTGCCCTCCACCGTTTTCCCCTCTCCCCATGTCTCAGAGCGTTTGAACGCCCTTCCCCCCTGGCCCGGGCCCTGAGGCCGTTCATTGCCCGGTCAGAAAATCAAACGTCATCAAAGGCGGGGGCGCAAAGATCCAGGCGTTCAACAGCACGCGGACCGACAACCAGGCAGGGACCTGCCCGTCACAAACCCGGCCGTTACTGCCCTGCCGGGGCGAGTGCCGCAGCGGCAGCCGCCGGCTGGGCCGGCTGGGTGGTCGGATTCGCGAAGATGTCGTTCAACAGCAGTGCGAGCCGGACGCCGGCCATGCACATGCGCTGTTCGAGCATGGGCAGGGCCATGTCGCAGTACTCCTGGCCGATGCGTTTATCCGCGGGAACGGCCTCGGCCGCACGGCAAGCCATCCGATAGGATTCCGTGGCCCAGAGGGCCGGATCAAGCTTGGACCACTCCTTGACCTGTTCCTCGGTGATCCGCTTCTGGAGCTCTTTCGCGTATTGCCGCCACGACTTCTTCCCCCGGTCGAGGATGGAGGAATCCCACATCTTGTGGTAACGGAGCGTCTCTCCGAAGAACTCTACCTCGGTAGGGGCGCGCTTGGTGCCATCTCCGTTCCCGTGTACAGGCTGGTGGATATCCACTGCGAAGTGGATCAGGAACTTCAGCGCGTCGATCCTCTCCTCTTTGGTGCCGGACCCCTTCTTCAGAACCGCGGAGAACCGCCGGATGGCCGAGACCGCGCAACCTTTCTCCGGGCAATCGCGTTTGGAGTCGAAAGTGTCAAATCCAGGGGAGATCCGGGCGCCATGGAGGCAGTCCGTCCACTTGTAACGGGGCTGTTTGCGAACCTGGTCCGCCCACGTGGCGACGTCGGCCATGGATTGCTCACCCAGCAGCTCGCGAACCGCCTTGCGGGCCTCGGGCGTGAGGCGCTCGCTGGCGATCTGCGCCGCCGCCTTGTGCCCCGTCTCCCCCCAGCCGAAGCAGAGGGCCGACATGGAAAACAGCACTACCACGATCAGACAGAACCGACTCTTGCACGACATGTGATCCACTCCTGCGAATAACTGCGAGAACGGCCGGGCCACATACCCGGGGAGCTGCCGCTTTTCATCCAGGTTCTCAGTAAGACCTGCGACTCAGGGCAAGAGCTTAACAATTTCGCCGGCAATTGCCAGCCATCAGCCCCCGCCGGCAGCGAAACGAGCCAGGCCCCCAACGCCCCTCCGACTGGCCCGCGCCACGTGGATAACACTCTTTTTCGCAGCAGCTTATGTCCCGACAGGCCCACCGCCGCCGCCACCGCCTGGCCGTTTCGGCATCAGGTCTTGGACATGGGACATTGGTCATTGATTAGACATTGGGATTTGGGCATTGGTCATTCCCTGCCCCGAAGCGCCCACCAGGTGCATGTGATTGCTTATCAGCCAACAGCCCGGGGTCTCCAGCCCGTAACGATCCGCCTCCGCCTTGAGCAAGGCCAGATACAACTCACGATCATCGCCATCAAAAAACACCTGCTGGCAATTGTTGCCACGCCAGGTCACGTGGTGAGGAACGCTGGGGACGACCATGCGAGCGACACGCGGCATCGGCACACCTTCTCGCCACTGCCCGAGCTTGTCAAAAATAGGTGGCCGTCCTGAACGCCACAATGGCCGCAAGCGAGAGCACCCGGCCGAGCACGGAGTTGACCAGCAGACTGCGATCGAGCTGGCTTCGCCAATAGGTACGCTGAACCATCCCTGGCCTCCTTTCGACGCGTGTCGTGTGACAACAATATCATCGCAGGAGGTCACTCTTCGCGCAAACCTTGTAAGCCGAAGCGGCAAGAGCGCTTACGAGAGAGCCAGCCTGGCTTTATGTAATTCGTGACTACCCTGTGTTTCCGAAGCAACCAGAAAACAGACGGGAACCGCACCTAATCAGAGTCAGGCAAAACGTCTCGAATAACCTTGGGAAGAGTATACCCTTTGAGATACGGCTTGTTCCAGTGAGCAGCCCTCGGTTGCTTGGCGAGAACTTCACGAGTGATCAATATCAAGTGTTCATCGCTTAAGCCACTGACTAAGCGAGCAAACACTGAGCCAACATGCCAACGGTTGTTATTGGGGCCGAGACACGCCAGGCGCTTCAGGATTATCGCGTGTATCTCATCGTTATCCGTATGATCAAACACGCGCTCGTAGAAATCGGCAATAACATCACAGTACTCAAACGTGACATCAGTTGTACAATCTTCGTCGTAACGGCGGAAAGCGTCACCAAACTCCAGTGGATATCGCTTGACTAAGATCGCGAGCAAGGGATCAGGGATCCTAGGAAACACATTCGCCATCATTGCATAATCGTTAGTGCTGTCGCAGATTAGCTGCATTAGCTGAGTCATGTCTGCTTCTTCGGGCGCATCTTGCGCCATACTCTCTTGGATGAGGCTTTGAATGGCGGTTGCAGGCTTGTCGAAGAGCGTGCCCTTGCTAATCAGTTCGAGTGCCTCAAGCATATCGCTCACGGAACGATACCTGTCGTCAGGCTGGTTTTGCGTGGCGCGACGCAATACGTAGACGTACTTACGCTCTATGACACTCCAGTCCATGTATGGATGGGGGAAACGGCCAGACAGTAGTTCATATAGCATCTTGCCTAATGAATAGATGTCGGCACGGGCATCTGCTGTTTTTGGAGAGGTCCATTGCTCAGGGGCCATGCACGCGATTGAGCCCATGGGCATGTTGGTCTGGGTGATTACGGTCGTATCACGATCTAGCTTACGACCGAGCCCGAAATCCGCAACAACGAATCGCCATCCGTCATCTTTTGATCCAAATACGAGGATGTTCTCGGGCTTTAGGTCACGGTGGATTACGCCGTTTGCATGCGCATGAGCGACGCCCTTGGCGATACATTTAAATACATGGAGCGCATCATCCATCCAGCCACCGGACACGAATTGGCGCAGATTCATGGCAGCCTTGGGCATAACAAACCAGGGGGGCTCGGCGTCAAGGTTGGATGCCACGATAGGTGTGATGTTGGGATGCTGAAGCTGGGTCTGTAGCCTGACCTCTCTCTTGAAGCGGCGGAGGTCATCTTCGTCATAATCGGGTTTGAGATACTTCAGCACGCAGGGAGTGTTGTCGTCGACACAAATGCCCTCATACAAGACCCCGAATCCTCCTGCGTTGATCTGCTTCCCTTTCCGATACTTGGCCATGCGATATCATCCGAAAACCCTTGGTGAAGTCACGACGCCACGGATTCAAGGTAAACTAGGTATCATGAACAGGAACGCAGGACCCCGTCCAGAGCAGGTTTTCAGCGGCCTAGCAGACGACTCAGACGAGAGGGGAAACTGACTCCGCCCCCCAGGGCGACAAGCGAGCCAACAAGCCGAAGGCCTGCCTTGACGATGCCGGAGCAAACGGAGCGAATGGCTGGAGAAATCGGGGACAGTTGCCTATTTTGCGTCGCCCTTGGTCACCCTCCGCGGCCGGCTCACCGGCCCGGTACGCGTATTCTGTTCACTCCCCTCCAAATGAGCGCGGGAGGTGATATTTCCGCCGGACAAATGAAGTTTGCGAGCCACCTGTTCGCACTCGCTCGACCTGAGAACCCCGGCTCCGCGAGAAAGCTCAAAACGCCCGGGGGCGAAACGAACTGAAAACCAGGGCGAGCTTGTGATGCTCAACCTGTTGTTTCTCTGTGCCCTCTGTGGCCTCTGTGGCCGGCCCCTCTCTGTGCTCTCGGGGGGACGGGCGGCGCAGGTGCCGAACAAACCCAACCGCCAACGTGGCGTCAAACGATAAAATGCCGCACAATATGCGCTTATGTTGAAAGAATGCCGCAGGCTTATCCAGTTCAGGAGAACACCATGACCCTCGCCTACCGGGCCGTCGCGGGCGTCGCCCTTGCACTCGTGCTGGCCGCCTCCAACGGCTGCGCCCAAGCGCTGCGCACCGGCGAACCAGCCGTCGCCGGCGCCTCCGCTGAAGACCTCGCCAGAGAGTTCCAATCGCCCCCGGACTCGGCCAGGCCCTGGGTCTACTGGTTCTGGATGGACGGCAATCTCAGTCGCGAAGGCATCACCGCCGACCTGGAGGCCATGCAGCGGGCCGGCATCGGCGGCATGGTCATCATGGAGGTGGACGTCGGCATCCCCCGCGGGCCGGTCAAGTTCATGAGCCCGCAGTGGCGCGCGTTGTTCAAACACGCGGTCACCGAGGCCCAGCGCCTCGGCCTGCAGATCACCCTCAACGCCGGGCCGGGCTGGACCGGCAGCGGCGGGCCGTGGGTCAAGCCCGAGCAATCCATGCAGCACCTGGTGGCCAGCAGCATCGAGGTCAGCGGCCCCGCCGAGTTGGACCGCGTCCTGCCCCGGCCGGCCCCGCGGGACCCCCACTTCGTGCACGTACCCGTCCCGCCGCAGTTGGAGAAAGCCAGGAAGGAGTTCTATCGCGACGTGGCCGTCATCGCCTTCCCCACGCCGGCCAAGGGACCGCGCATCGCGGACGTCGATGAGAAGGCGCTCTACTACCGCAACCCCTTTTCATCCATGCCGGGCGTCAAGCCGCATCTGCCCTCGCCGGCCGAATACCCCGCTACCCCGGCCGGGACCGCCATCGCCCCACAAGCAATAGTGGATCTGACCGACCGCCTGGGGCCGGACGGCCGGCTGACCTGGAAGGTACCGCCGGGGGAATGGACCATCCTGCGCTTTGGCCGGACCACCACCGGCGCGAACACTCGGCCTTCGCCCGAGCCGGCCATCGGGTTTGAGTCCGATAAGATGGATAAGGCCGCCCTGGAGGCCCACTTCGAGGCGTTCGTGGGGACGCTGATGAAGGAATTGGCGGAGGGGGATGAGGCGGGGGAAGTGGCTACCCTCCAGGAGCAAGAGGCGGGCAAGATGCCCGCCCTCCGAGGCGGTGAGGCGGGCAAGATGCCCGCCCTCCGACGCCGGCAGGTCGGCTGGACCATGCTGCACATCGACAGTTGGGAGATGGGCTCGCAGAACTGGACGGCCGCCTTCCGCGACGAGTTCCGCCGGCGTCGCGGCTACGACCCGCTGCCCTACCTGCCGGCCATGCTCGGGCACGTTGTCGAGAGCCTGGAGATTTCCGAGCGGTTCCTGTGGGACCTCCGGCAGACGGTCAATGAACTGATCGTCGAGAACCACGCCGCCCACCTCAGGGAACTGGCCCACCGTCACGGTTTCGGCCTGTCCATCGAACCCTATGACCTCACCCCGTGCGCGGACATGAGCCTGGGCGGCATGGCCGACGTCCCCATGTGCGAGTTCTGGTCTGAGGGGTACGGTTTCGAAACGACCTTCAGTTGCATCGAGGCCACCTCGATCGCGCACACACTGGGCCGGCCGATCGTGGCCGCCGAGGCCTTCACCGCCAACCATGAGGAAGCCTGGAAGCTCCACCCCGGCAACATGAAACGGCAGGCCGACTGGGCCCTGTGCTTCGGCATCAACCGGATCGTGTTCCACCGCTACGCCCACCAGCCCTGGCTGGACCGCTGGCCGGGCATGACCATGGGGCCTTACGGCATTCACTATGAGCGCACCCAGACCTGGTGGGAACTGTCCTCCGCGTGGCACACCTACCTGTCGCGCTGCCAGCACCTGCTCAGACAGGGCGTGCCCGTGGCCGATATCTGCTACCTGTCCGCCGAGGGGGCGCCGCACGTGTTCCGCCCGCCGCCGTCCGCCCTGGGCGGGTCGCAGACGCTGCCCGACCGACGCGGCTACAACTTCGACGGCTGCACGCCCGAAACCCTGCTCCAGCATATGTCGGTCAAGAACGGCCGGCTGACGCTGCCTGAGGGCATGAGCTACCGCGTGCTGGTACTGCCCAAGGTGGAGACCATGACCCCCGCCCTGCTGGGCAAGGTGAAGGACTTGGCCGAGGCCGGGGCAACGGTCATCGGCGCGCCCCCGCTCAAGTCGCCCAGCCTGAGCGACTATCCCCGGTGCGACGAGGAAGTGAAGCGAATCGCCCGCGAACTGTGGGGCGATGACCCGGCGCCCACTGAGTTGACAGAACGCCGTGTCGGCCGGGGCCGGGTGTTCTGGAGCAGCGCGCTGCTGCCGGACACTGCTCTTGAGCAGGCCGGTAAGCACCCCCTGGCCGGTGCCAAATGGATCTGGCACCCGGAAGGCAATCCGGCCGCCAGCGCACCGGCCGGGAAACGATACTTCCGCCGTATTGTGAGTCTGGGCGCGGAGGAGCGCGTCAAGGCCGCCCGGCTGTCCATCACCGCCGACAACAGCTTCGAGCTGTGGGTGAACGGCCGGCGGGCCGGCTCCGGCAATAATTTCCACCATGCTTTCGACTGCGACGTGGCGGCATCCCTGCGGCCGGGCGAGAACATCATCGCCGTGGCGGCCGAGAACGGCGTGAGCCATTCCGTCGATGCCCCCAACCCCGCGGGAATGATCGCCGCTTTGCGACTACAACTTGGCGATGGGAGCATCCGGGAAGTATGCACCGACCGCGCGTGGAAGACGGCCGTGAAGGTCAGCGACGGATGGCTCACCGACGCATCGGCTGAGGGCGAATGGCTCGCGGCCATGGAGTTAGGGCCGCTGGGCGCCGGGCCCTGGGGAGCAATCAGCGGCCGGGCGCAGCAGTTCGACATCTATCCCGATTACGATGTCACCGCCGCGGTGCTGACGAAGCTGAACGTGCCGCCCGACTTCCAATCGGACAAGCCCCTGCGTTACATCCACCGTCGCACGGACGACGCGGACATTTACTTCCTGGGGAACCCCGACGCCCAGGCGGTGCAGGCGAATTGCGACTTTCGCGCCGCCGGCCGGAGCGTGGAAATCTGGGACCCTGTGACGGGCAAGACGCGGGCCGCGGCCAATCCAGTGGAACAAGACGGGAGGACCTTGCTGTCCCTCAATCTGGAGCCGGTCGGTTCTGTTTTCGTCATGTTCCTTTCAGGTCAAGCGGATCGAAAGATGCACGGGACGTCGGCGAGCGGCGATCTGCCAGTGTATGAATCCATGCCATTGGACGGCCCGTGGCTCGTCCGTTTTCAGCCGGGGCGTGGCGCGCCGGGAGAGCTCACGTTCAACACTCTGCTCGACTGGTCCAAACACCCTGACCCCGGCGTGA
Source organism: Phycisphaerae bacterium (assembly GCA_012719955.1). Taxonomy (GTDB): domain Bacteria; phylum Planctomycetota; class Phycisphaerae; order UBA1845; family PWPN01; genus JAAXZI01. The sequence continues at coordinate 52,997 of JAAXZI010000141.1, forward strand.
AATACTTCAGCGGCACGGCCGTATACACGAAGACATTCAAGATACCCGAGGATTTTCTGGGTCGAGGCAAACGGCTCGAGTTGGACTTGGGGCGGGTGGAAGTGATGGCCCAGGTGAAGCTGAACGGCCGGGATCTCGGCATCCTCTGGACGCCGCCGTTCCGCATAGACATGACCGAGGCGGCCCAGGCGGGCGAAAACAAGCTGGAAATCACGGTGGCCAACCTGTGGCCCAACCGGCTGATCGGCGACAAATCGCTGCCCGAAGAGAAGCGGGTGGCATGGAGCACCTGGAACCCGTATCGCGCGGACTCGCCGTTATTGGCATCGGGGCTGATCGGACCGGTGACGTTGCGGGCAGCCAACGAATAGAAACGGAACAACGACAAGCCATCACCACCGCAATAGAGCGCCTTGCAGCCGGTGGCCTTGTCGCCCCAACGGGGCGATGAGAGAGTAGCCACGGGTGGAGCGAAGCGGAACCTGTGGTTGGCGGCCCCTCCCCTCCCATCGAGCCGCCCCGGCAGGGGCGGCGTGGAACGTTCCCATGAGCCTCGCCCCGTCCTGGACAGGGGCGACGAGAGACCCTTCAACGAGCCTCACCCCGCCCCTGTCGGGGCGGGACGTATTATCTTGTCGCTTCTCGTCCACCAGTTCCGCTGCGCTCCACTGGTGGCTACTCTCATTCGGCCCCTTTCGGGGCCAACTCATGGCTACTCTCACTCGGCCCTTTCGGACCAACTTGTGACTACTCCCACCGGTCCCCTTTCGGGGCCAACGGAATCGGGGCTGATCGAGCTGGTGACGGTGCGTGTGGTGAGGGCCGCGCGCAATGAGCAGTCTGTTTCAGAACCGTAGCGGCCGGGCTCCGTACCGGCCGTTC